>NZ_JBNGGC010000010.1:0-243488 GCF_049974565.1 Streptomyces sp. WG5
CCCACGGACCACACCCACTCACTCACACACGCCAGAACACACTCATACGCACTCAGAGACGAGCAGTTCCACCCCCCATGCACAGCCCCACCGAAGCCGACGCCTGCGCCGAGGAGTTGCGGGCGGCGCTCGCCTCGCACGGCATCACCCTGCCGTCCCTCGGCGTCAACCTGCCGACCTTCGCGGCCCGCTGCCCCACCCGGCCGCTGATCGCGCTCGGCAACTGCAACCTCCTCACCGCCCAGGCCCTGACCGCCGCCCTCCGCAAGGGGGCCGTGTGATGCGACCGGTCACCACCCTGGAGCTGCTCGCGGCACCGGCCGAGCTGTCCGCCGTACGCCGTGCCCTGCGCGACTACGGCGCCGACGTCCAGCTCTGCGCCAGCGAGCTGGTCACGAACGTGATCCAGCACCTCGGCGAGGGCATTCCCGTCACCGTCCGGGTGTGGTGCGACGGCGGCGGGCCTACGCGCCTGGAGGTCACCGATCCCGACCCGCGTGCGCTGCCCGTCCTGGGACGGCGGCGTTGTCCCCGGCCGGGGCGCGGTGTCAGTGGCGTCCGTTTCCACCGGGCGCCGCCCTGAGCCGGAGAGCGTTGCAGGGACGACTACCGCGGGCCGCGGCCCGCGGTAGTCGTCCCTCAGTCCGCGTCGCGGGGCGTCAGCCGCCCAGGACCGAGCCGAACTCGGTGTTCGGGTGGGTGAGGCCGAACTCCTGCACGCTGAACGAGGTCGCGCCGGTCGTCGTCAGCCCGGCCGCCGAGCCGCGCAGCACCCCGTCGGCGCCGTCGCGCACCGACCCGGCCGGTGAGGTCCGGATCTCCAGGACGGACACGGAGCCGGGTGCACGCGGTGCGCCCGCGACACCGCTACGGCCTCGTCGAGCCGCACGACCCGTCGGGGCGGTGAGACCTCAGTCGCGCACCGACACCTTGGTGAGCTGCTCGGAGACCTCCCAGAGACGGCGCGCCAGCTCGGGGTCGCGGGCCGCTTTCGGGGCCTGCACCGGTTTGGGCGCGCCGTACATCTGCAGGACACCGGGCCCCACATAGGTACCGCCGGGGATGTCGGCCGTGGCGGCGTACAGGGTCGGCCGCGCGCCGGCCGCCGCCGACGACGCGAACAGGGGAGTGCTCAGCCGCATCAGCGTATGCGCGAAGCCGCGCGCGTCCGACAGGGCGCCGGTCGCCGCCCAGCCCGGGTGCGCGGCGGTGGCGAGGACCTCCGAGCCCGCCGCCGTGAGCCGTCGCTGCAGTTCGAAGGTGAACAGCATGACGGCGAGCTTCGACTCGTTGTAGGCGCGGGAAGCGTGGTAGCTCCTGCGCTCCCAGTTCGGGTCGTCGAGGTCGAGACGGGCCGCCTGGGCGACGGACGAGATCGAGACGACGCGGCCGGTGAGGTGCTCACGCAGAAGCTGCGTCAGGGCGAAGTGACCGAGGTGGTTGACGCCGAACTGCGCCTCGAACCCGTCCTTGGTGCGGGTCAGCTCAGGCGGGTAGATGGTGGCGGCGTTGTTGACCAGCAAGGAGATTTCGCCCTGCCAGTCATCGGCGAAGCGCCGGATGGAAGCGAGGTCGGCGAGATCGAGCGCGCGGACCTCGGTCCGTCCGGACAGCTCCGCGGCGACGGCTCGCCCTTTGTCGACATGGCGCACCGCGAGCACGACGCGGGCCCCGGCGGCGGCGAACGCTCGCG
The DNA here is from genome assembly GCF_049974565.1 of Streptomyces sp. WG5. Classification (NCBI taxonomy): domain Bacteria; kingdom Bacillati; phylum Actinomycetota; class Actinomycetes; order Kitasatosporales; family Streptomycetaceae; genus Streptomyces; species Streptomyces sp. WG5. The sequence goes on from NZ_JBNGGC010000010.1 coordinate 1,694, forward strand.
CGGTCTCGCGCCCGAGGCCGCCGCTCGCACCGGTGACGATCACCGTTCCGCCGGAGAAATCAGGAAGGTGAGTGGCGTGGGATTCGCTCATGGCGCCAATCTAGACACTGTCAAGAAACTTGGCAACGACAAGATGCGGGTAATATCTGCCTGTGCCCAACGAAGCCCGCCCGTACCACCACGGCAACCTGCGCGCCGCGCTGCTCGACGCGGCCGAGCGCAACGTCGAGAGGTCCGGGACGGAGCAGCTGTCGCTGCGGGAGCTGGCGCGGGTCGTCGGGGTCAGTCACGCGGCGCCGCGCGCCCACTTCGCCGACCGTCAGGCGTTGCTGGCCGCGTTGGCGGAGCGGGGTTTCGGCCGCCTGGGCGCGCAGTTGAAGGCTGCACGCGACGGTGCCGGTCCGGATTTCGGTGAGCGGCTGCGGGCGGTGATAGCCGGGTTCATCACCTTCGCGAACAGCAGGCCCGTGCTGCTGGACCTGATGTTCTCCGCGAAGCCGTACGGGGACAAGGCGCGGCTGCCGGCGGCGGCCGAAGCCCTGGCGGTGGTGTACGACCTGATCGGCGACGGCGTGGCCGAGGGCGCGCTCGCCCCGGGTGACCCCGAGCGTTACGGGCTGCTGCTGTACTCGTGGGCCCAGGGCCTCGCGAACCTGATCGCCGGCGGCGGCCTCGAACCCGAGGTGACGGACTCACTCGTGTCCGACGCGGTGTCGACGTTCATCCGCGGCAACGCCGCCGGCTGAACGCGCCCGGCCGGCACCCCGATGCGAGGCGTGTACCGCTTGCCCCGCGCGCTTGCGCTCCGGCGACCGGCCGCCCCCGGAGCGGTACCGGCAGAGGGACGTCGCAGGACGCCCCGTGAACCAGCACGGCGGAACCACGACTACTCGATCAACGGGATCGTCGGGGACGGCGCCGAGGACGCCTTCAAGAGGTTCGCCGACCGGGCGTGGAGCGCCTGCTGATCCGAGCCGCGGAGCCGCTGGCCGGAGGGCGGAGTGGCTGGCTCCTGTTGCATACCGGTATGACCCGGACACCGTCCGTTCACCCGGGCCGCCGGGGAACGTTGGGTTCCGCGGGGATGCTCCGGGGGTGAGACGAATTATGGGAATCGTCCTCGCGGTGCTGCTGATCGGTGGCGTGGTGGCCGCCGTCGTCGCGGGCCGGGACAGCGAGGAGACGGGCACGGCAACGAAGACCGTGCGCATGGTGATCGGATCGGAGAAGGCCGAGTTCTTCGCCGATCCGGACGTGGTGGAGGCCCTCGCCGCCAAGGGCTACACCGTCGAGGCCGAGACCTCCGGGTCCTGGGCCATGGAAGGGCTGGACCTCGAGGGGTACGACCTCGCCTTCCCGTCCAGCCGGGCGCCCGCCGTCGAACTGGCCGAGAAGTACAAGGTCCGGGGGATGCTCCCGCGCCCGTTCTACTCGCCCCTCGTCGTCGTGTCCCGCCGCGGGGCCGCCGAGGTGCTGGCCGCGAACGGGCTGGCCGAGCTCGACGAGGAGAACCCGGGCACGCTGAAGATGGAGGCCTACCTCGACGCGGCCGAGCGCGACCGCACCTGGCAGCAGCTCGAGGGGGCCGGGAAGTACGGGGAGCTGACCGGCACCCTCTACATCTCCAGCACCGACCCGGAGAGCTCGAACTCCGGCGCGCTGTACCTCGCCGCCGCCTCCTACGTCGCAGGCGGCGGCAAGGTGGTCGCGAGCGACGCCGACGTCGAGCGCACCGCTCCCCTGCTGCGCAAGCTGGTCAGCGTCCAGGGTGCCCAGCAGACCGGCACGGACGCCGCGTTCCGGGACTTCGTCAGCGGCGCCGGCAACCCGCTCGTCCTCGTCTACGAGTCCCAGGTGGCCACGCTCCTCGACGAGCAGCAGAACGCGGACGACCTCGTCGTCCTCTACCCGGACACCACGGTCAACAGCGACCACACCGTCGTCCCGCTCACCGAGAACGGCCGGGGGCTCGCCGAGCTCCTCGGCGACGACCCGACGTTGCGCAAGCTGGCCGTCCGGCACGGCTTCCGCCCGCAGGGCGACGTGGCCGAGTTCGCGGCGGCCGCCGTGGGCCGCACCGCCTACCTCAAGCAGCGACTGACCGGCGTCCGCCAGGCGCCCGTGCCCACCTCCGCGGTGCTGCGCGAACTGGCGCGACGGGCGCGCGGATAAGGGGGAACAGCAACCGATGAACAGCAGCGCAGACGGCGACTTCGTCCTCACACCGCCCGAGGCCGTCACGCCCGTGCCGCGGGAGAAGGCCGGCGGGCTCGTGCCCGTCGACGACGGCGTGCGCGCCGGCATGGCGGCCAAGGCCGCCGCGTACGTCGAGGGGCTGGCCGCCCTGGACGCCCGCTCCCCCGAGTTCGCGGGCAAGGTCGGTGAGATCACCGCACTGGGCGCCGGCGAGATGCGTACCGCCACCGCGCAGTCCAACCGCATGCTGGAACGCACGGTCCGCAGCCTGCCCGACAAGGGCGGCGACGCCCAGTCCAAGGTCGCCGGGTCGCTCGTGGAACTGCGGCGCGTGGTCGAGGACCTGGACCCGCGGGACCTGCCCGCGGGCAAGGGCCGCAAGTTCCTCTCCCGGCTGCCGGGCGGCAACAAGCTGCGCGACCACGTCGCCACGTACGCCTCCGCGCAGGGCACCCTGAACCAGATCGTGGGCTCCCTGCGGGGCGGACAGGACGAACTGCGCCGCGACAACGCAGCGTTGCAGACGGAGCGGGTCCGGCTGTGGGAGACCATGGGCAAGCTCCAGGAGTACGTCGTCCTGACGGAGGCCCTGGACACGGCCGTCGGGCAGCACATCGCCGGCGTCGAGACGGCCGACCCCGCGCAGGCCGACTCGCTCCGCGCCGACGTCCTCTTCCCCGTCCGGCAGAAGCACCAGGACCTGCTCACCCAGCTCGCGGTGTGCGCGCAGGGCTACCTCGCCATGGACGTCGTACGCCGCAACAACGACGAGCTGATCAAGGGCGTGGACCGGGCGGCCACCACCACGGTGTCGGCGCTGCGGATCTCCGTGATGCTGGCGTCCGCGCTGGACCACCAGAAGAAGGTGGTCGAGCAGGTCAACGCGCTGCGCGGCACCACCGAGGAGCTGATCCGGGGCAACGCGGAGATGCTGGCGACGCAGAGCGGGGAGATCCAGCGCATCGCCGCCGACCCGGCGGTCGGGGCGGAGACCCTGCGGACCGCGTTCCAGCAGATCTACCGCACCCTCGACACCATCGACACCTACAAGGTGCGGGCGACCGAGGCGATGGCGGTGACGGTGGAGAACCTGACCTCCGAACTCCAGCACGCAAGCAGCTACTTGGAGCGCAGCCGGTCGCAGGGCGCGCTGGAAGGGGGGCTCGGATGAGACGACGGTCCCTGGCCGCGCTGCTCGCCGCCACCGCGGCCCTGCTGGGCGCGTGCACCGCCGCACCGGAGAAGGAGAAGGAGAAGGACCCGCACTCCGCCGAGCCGGGCACCCTGCGGGTCCTGGCCTCCAGCGAGCTCAGCGACATGACGGCGGTGCTGGAGCAGGTCGAGAAGGACACGGGCGTCACCGTCCGGCCGACCTGGATCGGCACCCTCGACGCCGTGGACATGCTGGCCACGGGGAAGGCGGACGGCAGGTACGACGCGGTGTGGCTGTCCTCCAACGACTATCTGCGGCTGCGCCCGGAGGCGGCGGAGAAGGTCGTCTCGGAGACACCCGTGATGTCCAGCCCGGTCGCCATCGGCGTCAAGCCGGCCACCGTGCGGCGGCTGGGCTGGAAGCCGGAGGACGTCACCTGGTCCCAGGTCGACCGGGCCGTGCGGGAGGGGGAGCTCACCTACGGCATGACCGACCCGGCCCGTTCCAACTCCGGTTTCGCCACGCTGGTCTCGGTCGCCTCGGCGCTCTCCGGAGCCCAGTCCGCGCTCACCGACGCCGACGTGACGAAGGCGCGCCCGCGGCTGAAGGAGTTCTTCCAGGGGCAGAAGCTGACCTCGGGCTCGTCGGGCTGGCTGGCCGGCGCCTACTCCCGCCGCGGTGACATCGACGCGCTCCTCAACTACGAGTCCGTCCTGAAGGGGTTCAAGGACCTGACGGTGATCCGCCCGAAGGACGGTGTCGTCACCGCCGACTACCCCCTGTCGTCGCTCGCCGCCACGGACCAGGAGACCCGCGACGACGTGCGCCGGGTGGCCGAGGCGCTGCGCACGGACGGCGTGCAGCGGCTGATCACCGACCGTACGTTCCGCCGGCCGGTCGTCGCCTCCGTGCCGCCGGCGGCCGGCCTCGACACGAGCAGGCGGCGCGAGCTGCCCTTCCCCGGCGACCTCTCGGTCGCCGACGGCCTGCTCGACGCCTACGAGAACGAACTGCGCCGCCCCTCGCGGACCGTGTACGTCCTCGACACCTCCGGCTCGATGGAGGGCGAGCGCCTCAGCCGGCTGAAGCAGGCGCTGACCCGGCTCACCGGGGACTTCCGCGACCGGGAGGAGGTCACCCTGATGCCGTTCGGGTCGGCGGTGAAGAGCGTGCGCACCCATGTCGTCGAGCCGGACGCCCCGGAGCAGGGGCTGGAGGCGATCCGCCGGGACACCGCGGCACTGCGGGCCGAGGGCGACACGGCGATCTACACGTCCCTGGAGAAGGCCTACGACCACCTCGGCACCGGTGAGGACACGTTCACCTCGATCGTGCTGATGACGGACGGCGAGAACACGGCCGGCGCCGAGGCGGGCGACTTCGACTCCTTCTACCGGGGGCTGTCCGGCGACCGCCGGAACACCCCCGTCTTCCCCATCCTGTTCGGCGACTCCGACCGCGCGGAGCTGGAGCACATCGCCGAGCTGACCGGCGGCCGGCTGTTCGACGGGCAGGGCTCGCTCGACGGGGCGTTCGAGGAGATCCGTGGCTACCAGTAGGGCGATGGCGTATCTGGAGTCCCGCAAGAACCTGGCCGGGGGCGCGGGCGGGCTGGCGGGGCTGGTGCTGACGTTCACGGGCGTGGCGGGCCCGTACTGGCCGGCCGTGGTGGTGGGGCTGTACGGGGCCGGGGCGCTGATCGCCCCGCCCGAGCGGCCCGCGCCGCCCGAGTTCCCCGACCCGTCCGCGCAGCTGGACGAGGTGCGGGCGGACTTCGAACGGCTGCGGGACTATCTCGCGGACGTCGATCTGCCGCCCACCGCGCGGGGTCGGCTCACCGAACTGACGGAGCTACTGGCCGCGTTGCTGGATCCCGGGTGGGCGACCGAGATCCTCGCCCAGGACCCGGAGGCCGTCCACATGCTGTCGCGAGCCGTGCGGCAGGACGTGCCGGAAGCCGTCGACGCCTACGTCCGCACCCGCTGGTGGACGCGGCTGACGCCGGGGCAGATGCCTCCGGAGCCGCACCTGGTGCGTCAGCTGGAGCTGCTGCACGCGGAGGCGGAGCGGCTGGCGCAGGGCCTGCGGGAGACGGAGGCGCGGCGGCAGGAGTCCCACACGCGGTACCTGGAGGACCGCTCGGGCTGACCGGCGCCGGGCGAGTCCGGACACGCCGAGGGCCGGGCACGCCGAAGTCCGGACCCGCCGAAGGCCGGACACACCGAAAGTCCGGACCCGCCGAAGGCCGGACACACCGAGGGCCCGGACCCGCCGAAGGCAGGCACACCGAGGGCCCGGGCACGCCGAAGTCCGGGCACGTCGAAGGGCCGGGTCCTCCGCACGCCGTTGTGCGGCGACCCGGCCCGAGCGGGACCTCCCCCGCGCTCCGGGGTACTACGAGCTACTGGAGCGGAGGGAGACCCCCTCGCGGCCGGCCTTCGTGACGACTTCGCGGGTCAGGGCTAGTCGGACCGGCCGCGGAGACTGCGGGGGACGTCAGCCCAGGCGCTGCACCAGGGCCCGGTACTGGTCCCACAGCTCGGCGGGGGTGTGGTCGCCGAAGGTGTTCAGGTGCTCGGGGACGAGCGCCGCCTCCTCCCGCCACACCTCCTTGTCGACGCTGAGCAGGAAGTCCAGGTCGGTGTCGGCGAGGTCGAGGCCGTCGGTGTCCAGGGACTCCTTGGTCGGCAGGACACCGATCGGGGTCTCGACGCCGTCGGCCTTGCCCTCCAGGCGCTCCACGATCCACTTCAGGACGCGGCCGTTCTCACCGAAGCCGGGCCAGACGAACCTGCCCTCGTCGTCCTTGCGGAACCAGTTGACGTAGTAGATCTTGGGCAGCTTGGACTGGTCCTTGTCCTTGGCCACGTCGATCCAGTGCCCCATGTAGTCGCCCATGTTGTAGCCGCAGAACGGCAGCATGGCGAACGGGTCGCGGCGCAGCTCGCCGACCTTGCCCTCGGCGGCGGCGGTCTTCTCGGAGGCCACGTTGGCGCCGAGGAAGACGCCGTGGTTCCAGTCGAAGGACTCGGTGACCAGCGGTACGGCGGTGGCGCGGCGCCCGCCGAAGAGGATCGCCGAGATCGGCACGCCCTTGGGGTCCTCCCACTCCGGCGCGATGATCGGGCACTGCGCGGCGGGGGTGGTGAAGCGGGCGTTGGGGTGGGCGGCGGGGGTGCCCGACTCGGGCGTCCAGTCGTTGCCCTTCCAGTCCGTGAGGTGGGCCGGGGTCTCCTCGGTCATGCCCTCCCACCACACGTCGCCGTCGTCGGTGAGGGCGACGTTGGTGAAGACGGAGTTGCCCCACAGGGTCTTCATCGCGTTGGCGTTGGTGTGCTCGCCGGTGCCGGGCGCGACGCCGAAGAAGCCGGCCTCGGGGTTGATCGCGTACAGGCGGCCGTCCTCGCCGAAGCGCATCCAGGCGATGTCGTCGCCGATGGTCTCCACGGTCCAGCCGGAGATGGTGGGCTCCAGCATGGCGAGGTTGGTCTTGCCGCAGGCCGACGGGAAGGCGGCGGCGACGTACTGGGGTTCGCCGGTGGGCGGGGTCAGCTTCAGCACGAGCATGTGCTCGGCGAGCCAGCCCTCGTCGCGGGCCATGACGGAGGCGATGCGCAGGGCGTAGCACTTCTTGCCGAGCAGGGCGTTGCCGCCGTAGCCGGAGCCGTAGGACCAGATCTCGCGGTCCTCGGGGAAGTGCGAGATGTACTTGGTGCTGTTGCAGGGCCACGGAACGTCCTCCTGGCCCTCCTCCAGCGGGGCGCCGAGGGTGTGCACGGCCTTGACGAAGAAGCCCTCGTCGCCCAGCTCGTCCAGGACCGGCTGTCCCATGCGGGTCATGGTGCGCATGGAGACGGCGACGTACGCGGAGTCGGTGATCTCGACGCCCAGCGCGGACAGCGGGGAGCCGAGGGGGCCCATGCAGAAGGGCACGACGTACATGGTCCGGCCGCGCATGGAGCCGCGGAACAGGCCGCCCTCGCCCTTCTCACCGGTGAAGATCTCCCGCATCTCGGCGGGGTCCTTCCAGTGGTTGGTCGGGCCGGCGTCCTCCTCCTTCGCGGAGCAGATGAAGGTCCGGTCCTCGACGCGCGCGACGTCGGAGGGGTCGGAGGCCGCGTAGTACGAGTTGGGGCGCTTGATCGGGTCGAGCTTGCGGAAGGTGCCCTTCTCGACGAGCTCCCCGCACAGGCGCTCGTACTCGGCCTCGGATCCGTCACACCAGACCACTTCGTCCGGCTGGGTCAGTTCGGCGATCTCGTTCACCCACGAGATCAGCTCCTGGTGGTCGGTGGGGACGGGGGGAGCAGCGATGTCGCGCGCCACGATTGCTCCTAAATGAGGGTGTTTGGTTGGGAGGCCCCGTGGGGGCTGCGACCCGGATGCGTGACGATGACCTCTTGGGCGCTCATCCGGTGTCGACCGCACTCATTTGATCATCCGACGAGAGCGCCCATCTGTCCAGAGGGCGTCACACCTGAGCGGAGTGAGGATCGCCACGTGCCCGCGCCGGAGATTTTCGGGGGTGCACGGCCGGGTACCCCATGAGACGATGACCACTCAGCGACCACGAATGTCCGTACTGATGCGTAACTTACGGTCCCGTAGGTACGATGCGCCCATGACTGCGTCCGCTCCCGACGCGCCCAGGGACACGCCGGCCGCCGGCCGCGGTCCCGTAGCGCTCTCCCTGCCGCATCCGGTCAAGCCGAAGCTGCGCGGCTGGCTGCATCTCGGCATGTTTCCGGCCGTCCTCGTCGCGGGTCTGGTCCTCACCGCCCTCGCCGAGTCGACCGAAGCACGCATCGCCTGCGGGATCTACGTCCTCACGGCCTGTCTGCTCTTCGGCGTCAGCGCGCTCTACCACCGGGGCGACTGGAGCCCGCGGATGGACGGCGTACTGCGCCGCCTCGACCACGCCAACATCTTCCTGATCATCGCGGGCACCTACACCCCCCTCACGATGCTCCTGCTGCCCGACGCCAAGGGCCAGTGGCTGCTGTGGGGCATCTGGGCCGCCGCCGCCGCGGGCATCGTCTTCCGCGTCTTCTGGGTCGGGGCCCCGCGCTGGCTGTACACCCCGTGCTACCTCGCCATGGGCTGGGCGGCCGTCTTCTACCTCCCCGAGTTCATGCGGGCCGGCGGCATCGCCGTCCTCGTCCTGGTGATCGTGGGCGGACTGCTCTACAGCGCGGGCGGCGTGATCTACGGCCTCAAGCGGCCCAATCCGTCACCGCGCTGGTTCGGCTTCCACGAGGTCTTCCACTCCTTCACGCTGGCGGCCTTCATCGCGCACTACGTGGGAATCTCGCTGGTCGCCTACTAGACGCGCCGCCGCAGGCCCGGTGCGCCCCGTGCGGGCGCGTCGTGGCCGGCCGCGCCCGCACGGGCCGAGCCGCGGACGGCAGAGCCCGCGGCCCGGTGGTGCCGGGCCGAGCACCGCCACGAGGAGGACCGGGCCGACCCGGCCGCACGCGCCCCGGACGTCCTGGAGCACGGGCCCCCGACTCCCCGAAAAGGCCGAGGCCGTCCCCCTGCCCCATGGCATCCTGACCCGGTGAACGGTCCCGAGATCCGCGTCGAATTCGCCCCCGAACTGCACCTGTTCGTCCCGCGGGCCCGCCCCACCGGCGCCGCCCGCGCCACCACCGACGGCGTCTCCACGCTCGGCCACGTCGTCGAGTCCCTCGGCGTCCCGCTGACCGAGGTGGGCACGCTCCTCGTGGACGGCCGCGAAGTGCCACGCGGACACGTTCCCAGCGGCGGCGAGTCGGTCAGCGTCCGGGCCGTCGAACGCCCGCAGCGGGTCCCGGGCGCGCCCCTGCGCTTCCTGCTCGACGTGCATCTCGGCACCCTCGCCCGCCGGCTGCGGCTCCTCGGCGTGGACACGGCGTACGAGTCGACGGACCTCGGCGACCCGGCGCTCGCCGCGCTGTCGGCCGCCGAGAAACGGGTCATGCTCAGCCGCGACCGCGGCCTGCTGCGCCGCCGCGAACTGTGGGCCGGCGCCTACGTCTACAGCAACCGCCCCGACGACCAGCTCCGCGAGGTCCTGGACCGGTTCCGGCCCGAACTGCACCCCTGGACCAGGTGCACCGCCTGCAACGGGCTGCTGAAGCAGGCCACCAAGGAGGAGGTGGCGGACCAGCTCAAGGGCGGGACCGAACGGTCGTACGACGTGTTCGCGCAGTGCCGCGCGTGCGGGCGCGCGTACTGGAAGGGCGCGCACCACGAGCAGCTGGAGGCCATCGTGGAGGCGGCGGTGCGCGGGAGTACTCAGGGCGGCTGAGCACGCGGATCGAGTACGCGGACCGATCACACGGGGCGGCCGGCGCGGTGTGATGGGCGGCATGACCCCTCCGCCCGCGCCCGTCCCGCCGCTGCCCACCGCCCGCATCGTGACCGGGTGCTCCGTGGCCGGGCTCGTCCTGCTGCTGCCGACCGTCGTCCTCGCGTGGCTGGCCGTGTTCGCCTCCGAACGCGGCGGCCGGTGTCCGACGTACGGCGAGCGGTGCTCGACCGTGCCGGGCGAGGCGCTGTGGGCCTGCTTCTGGGCGGCGGCCCTCCTGGGCGTGCTGGCGCTCGCGTGGCCCCGTACCCGGTGGAGGCCGGTCAGGTACGGGGCCGTCGCCCTGCAGTGGGGTGCTCAGCTCACGCTGGGCGGGCTGATCCTCAGCGGCGCCTGACGTCCCCCTTCCCGCAGGCGGTGCCGTCCCCGTTGGCGTCCAGGCGCAGCGGGTCGTCCTTGCCGTTGACCTTCAGAGGGCCGTAGTCGTGCTCCTTCAGCCAGGTGCAGCGCTCCGCCGTCGTCGCCTTCACCTCGGCGGGGAAGGCGGTCGGCACGCAGACGTTGGCGGAGCCGTAGTGCCGGTCGCAGCCGGAGACGGTGGGGCCGACCGGCTGCGCGGCCCGCTTCCTGCCCGCCTCGGTCACCTTGCCCCGCGGGGCGTCGGCGAAGGAGTGGACGTGCGCGGAGGCGTCCTTGGTGCTGAGCGCCTGCGGGCCGTCGAGGTGCACCCACTTCGCCACCGACGGCACGCCGCCCGCGTCGACCGCGAAGAGCATGTACCAGCCGGGCGGGGCCAGGTTGGGGTTGCTGGTGACGTTGAGGTCGACGTTGTTCCCGTCGACGGACAGCGGCAGGTCGACGAACCGCTGGTTCGGGTCGGAGGAGTGGGTGACGGCGGCCGGGCGGATCAGCTCGGCCCTGGCGATGGGCCGGTCGACGGTGATCCGCTGGGTGTCGCCGTAGTTCCACTCGGTGTCGATGACCGAGGTGATCGCCGGCCGCTCGCCCTTCAGCAGGTAGGGCGGGGTGTAGACCGACACGTCGTGGTTCCAGGAGCCGTTGCCCGGGTTGTCGCCGGTCGTCATCACCCGGCCGTCGGGCAGCAGGAACGCCGAGGAGTGGTAGCCGCGGGCCTCCGGGTCGGTGGCGACCGGGTCGAAGGTCTCCGTCTCCGGGTCGAAGATCGACGTCTCGAACACCGGGTCGGCCCGGTTGTGCAGCGCGCCACCGGTCTCCAGCACCGTGCCGTCGGGCAGCAGGACGGTGGAGACGTACATCTTGCCCTGGTCGCCGGTCTGCGGGACCGGTCCGTCGCCCAGGTCGACGGTGCCCTGCGGGAGCGGCGGCCCGGCGACGTACGCGGGGTCGGGCTGCTTGAGGTCGATGATGTCGGTGAGGCGGTTGGCGTCCGGGTTGGAGTCGATGTTGCCTCCGCCGACGGTCAGCACCTTCTGGTCCTGCGCCGGGGGCAGCAGGACGCTCATCGACTGGTCCCGCTCGTCCTTGCGCTGGAGGCCGGGCACCTCGGTGATCGTGTTGGCCCCGTAGTCGTAGATCGCCGAGCCGGTGCCGGGGATGTTGTTGCCGAAGACGTGGCTGCCGGAGTAGAAGAGGCGGCCGTCCTGCATGAGGATCATCGACGGGTACAGGCCCCAGTACGACCAGGTCTGGTTGACCTGCCAGGTCGGCAGCCACTTCTGCTGCTCGTCGGACCACAGCTCGGCCGTCACCGAACCGGTGGAGTCCTCGCGCAGGCCGCCGAAGGAGATCACGTCTCCGTTGCCGAGGACCGTCGCCGACGGGTACCAGTGGCCGTCGTTCATGTCGTTGGTCTTGGTGTAGGTCTCGGTCTCCGGGTCGAAGACGTACGAGTCCTTGTAGCCCTGGTAGCCGATGGTGCCGTCCGCCGACGGGTAGCCCAGGTTGCCGCTCATGACGAGGACGCGGCCGTCCTTGAGCTGCACGTGCCCGGCGCAGAACATGTCCTTGGGCGTCGGGATCGTCTTGTAGTCGCCGGTCTGCGGGTCGTACACGGCCGAGGTGAAGGTGCCCGCCTCGAACATCTCCGGGTCGTTGCCGGAGCCCGCGATCAGCAGCACCTTGCCGTTGTGGAGCACGACGGAGTGCATGGAGCGGACCGGGTTCTGGGTGGGCAGCACGTCCCAGCGGCCGTTGGCGCACTCCTCGGCGGTGCCCGTGCAGTCCGGGTCCGGGACCGGGACGGCGACCTGCTCCATCGTGTAGTCGTCGGTGGTCACCGAGCCGGTGCCGTAGACGGAGACGCCCCAGCTGATGCGGTCGGTGCCCGCCGGGACCTCGGGGGTGCGGACGCTCGCCTCGGTCCAGCCGGCCGCCAGGTCCAGCGTCTTCAGGTCGGTCCAGTACTGCCAGCCCGCGGTGGCGTCGTGCCGGAAGAGCGTGAGGGAGGCGTCCGGGGTCGTCGACTTGTACCAGAGGGACAGGTCGTACTGCCTGCCCTCCGTCACCACCGGCGCGCACTCGGCGGACTCGGTGATCAGGGCCTTGCGGTCGCCGTCGGTCCGGCGGGTCAGCTCGACCTTCATCGCCCTGTCGCCGGAGTGGGCGTCGGCGACCGTCTCGAAGCTGAAGTCGTTGTCGCCCCAGCCGGACTTCTCCCAGCAGTACGGCATGTCGCCGGTGCCGGCGGTCTCGAAGCCGGGGTTCGTGATGAGGTTGGCGGCCGACGCGGGCTGCGGTGCGGTGAGGAGGAGCCCGCCGGTGAGGGCGGACACCGCCAGGAGGGCGGAGGTTCTCCTTCGGGGTCTTCTTCTCATGCCTCACTCCTTGCTGTGCCGGCCTTGCGGCGGCGCGGGAGGTACACGAGCGCTTCGGTCCCGGCGAAGCGCAGGACGAAGGTGATGACGAGGGCCAGGGCGGTGGCCGGCAGCACGGCCAGCCCGAACTCCCCGACGAGCAGGGCGATCAGCGGGATGCGCAGCACCAGGTCGGCGTTGGCGATCAGCGCGAACCGCAGCGTCCGGTCGGCCCAGTGCCGGTGCCTGCGCCGGTCGCGGAAGAGCAGCCGCTCCAGCAGCAGGAAGTTCCAGGCCACGCCGAACTGGTTGGCGGCGATCTCGGCGGGCAGGTAGTGCACGCCCGCCTCGGTGAGCGCCCACAGCGCGGCCAGGTTCGGCACGAAGCCGCTCAGCCCGATCAGCCCGAAGACGACCATGCGGGCCAGCGGCGAGGCGGTGCGCAGCCCGGCCAGGTGCCGCAGGAAGCGCAGCCCCTCCCGCGCCGTGGACTTGGACTCCCCCGCGAACCGCTCCTCGAAGACGAACGGCACCTCGGTGACCGTCTGCGGGCGGCTGCGGACGGCGAGTTCGAGGAGGATCTTGTAGCCGAGGGGCCTCAGCACGTCGGCGGTGACCTCGCTGCGGCGGATGGCGAAGAAGCCGCTCATCGGGTCGCTGACGCCGTGCAGGCGGCGCGGGAAGAGCGCCTTGGTCAGCCAGGTCGCCGCGCGCGAGACGGCGATCCGGTAGCTGTCCGCGAGCCCGGCACGGCTGCCGCCCTTGACGTAGCGGGAGGCGACGACGAGTCCGGCGTTCGCCCGCTCGCCGGTGGCGACCAGCTCCGGCACCAGGGACGGCGGGTGCTGGCAGTCGCCGTCCATGACGACGATCCAGTCCGAGCCGGCCGCCTTCATGCCCTCGACGACCGCGCCTCCGAGCCCGCCGGCCGGCTCCTCGCGGTGCAGGACGGTGACCGGGAAGGGGCAGTCCCGGGCCACCGCGCGGATGACGTCCGGGGTGTCGTCGGTGGAGTCGTCCACGAAGACGACCTCGCAGGGCAGCCGGGCCGGCACGGACTCGGTGATCAGCCGCAGCAGCCGCCGTACGTTCGCCGACTCGTTGAAGGTCGGTACGACGATGGTGACGGCGCCCGGCTCGGGCACCTCCGAGGCGTGTACGGCCGGATGTCCCAGCTCGTCGGGGACGGTCGACTCGTGGCTCATCGGGCGGCTCCGGAGGGCTGGACACGGCGGATCTCGATACGGTCCGCACCGGTGCCGAAGACGGCTACCGGAGCCGAGTGGTTCATGGCCGCCTTGACGTTGGGCAGGTCGACCGCGTCGCGCCGCACCGTCGGAGAGGCGACCACGTAGTCGATGTCGCGCCAGCCGCCCGGCATGGTCTTCGTCACCGCCGGGTCGAGATCCGCCTTGTAGAACCAGATGACGCCGAGCCCGGGCTCGTACCCGGCGTGCACCAGGTCCAGCCAGAGCGCGTCGTCGACGAGGACGCGGGTGTCCTCCGGGTCGGGCACCTCGCTCGCCAGCCAGTCGGCGGCGGCCTCGTAGGGGGCGTTGGCGTCGGCGGTGACGGCGGTGCGGTCGCCGTCGTACCAGCGGGGCACGACGTAGGCGCCGGCGGCGAGCACCAGGACGCCGGCGAGCGCGTACCGGCCGAGGGTGACCCCCCGTTTCTCGGCCTCCGTGCGCCACCTGCGCAGCACGGCGTGGGCGACGCTCGCGGCGCCGCCGGCCAGCACCAGGGCGAGGAAGGGCAGGGCCTGGATGACGTACATCGCGGGCAGGTAGCCGCTCGGACGCAGGGCGAGGACGGCGAGGATCCCCACCGTCAGGGCCGGTCCGGCCAGCGCCCGCGCGGTGACCGACCAGCGCCAGGTGGCCAGCAGGAGCAGCGCCCCGGCGAGGCCGCCGAGCGGCAGGACCCGGTCGTAGTACAGCCAGGACTGGAGGACGCCCCACGAGCCGGAGCCCTCGTCGAGGATGAAGCCGGAGCCGGGCCGGGTCAGCTGGTACTCGACGCCCTCCCACAGCGAGACGTGCCCGCCGCCCGGCAGCAGCTCGCCCTTGAGCAGGGCGAACAGGGGATAGGAGAAGCCGATCAGCGCGCAGGCCGTGACGGCGCCGGTCACCGCGAACTTGCGGGTGTCCCGGTGGCTGTGCCGCCACATGGTGACCAGCACGGCGGGCAGGACGAGGAGCATCGTCTCCTTGGTGAGCACGGCCGTGGCGGCGGCGATGCCCGCGCCGAAGTGGTGCCACAGGTGACGGCTCGGGGAGGCGGCGAGCGCGAACGCCAGCAGGGTCCACATCACCGCCAGGTTGTCGAGGAAGATCTCCCGCTGGAGCACCACCGACAGCGGGGAGAGCCCGAAGAGGGCCATGGCGAGTCCGGCCGCCCAGCGCGGCAGGGACAGCCGGCGGGCGATGACGTAGACGAGGACGGCGGAGACGGCGGAGACGATCAGCATCACGCCGCGCATGGCGCCGACGGTCATCGACTCGGGGCTGACCAGCGCGGGTATCCAGGTCAGCACGGCTATCTGGATCCAGCCGAGCGGCGGGTGGTCGTACCAGTAGGTGTAGTGGGCGAGGCCCTCGCCCTGCTGGACGGCCCAGGCCTGGGCGAGGTAGGTGCCCTCGTCGTCGCTGAGGGTCGGGTAGTCGGAGATGTTCCAGCCCTGCACGAGCATGATCGCCACGAGCAGCGTGCCGCACAGCAGCAGGTCGGGGCGCGAGGAGCGCAGGCGGCCCGGTGGTGCCTGCGGGCCGGTGGCCGGGCCGGTGTCGTGGGCAGGCTGCCGCTGCGCGGGGACCGTGGTGCCGGCCGCCGCGGGAAGGGTGGAGGTCACGCGGGAACGTCCTCTCGGTCCGCGGGTGCGAGGTGGGCGCCCACGTGGCTGGTCAGCTCCCAGTCGTTGCGGCCGCGCTGCTCACGCCATACGGCGCGGACGGCGGCCCCGGCGAGGAGGACCTGGTAGAAGGGGCCGCCGGCGATCAGCTTCAGGTAGTGCGTGAAGCGGATCCGCAGGCCGTACTGCTTGCCGAAGTCGTGCAGGCCGACGACCTCGAAGACGAAGGTGACCAGCGCGGTGACGGCCGGCAGGAAGGTGACGAAGGCGATGCCGACGGGCACGTCGAGGAAGAGCGCGACGGCCGCGTTGAGCGGGATGATCACGCCGGTGAAGGCCTGCAGGAAGGGCGTCATCAGGGTGTAGCGGGCCAGCAGCCGCTGGCTGAAGGTGGGCAGCTGGGTCCAGTCCCTCTTCCGGTACACCTGGAGGAAGCCCTGGTTCCAGCGGGTGCGCTGCTTCAGCAGGGACACCAGCGTGCCCGGCGTCTCCTCCCGGGTGACCATGTCGGAGTCGTAGGCGACGACGACCTTCTTGCCGGTGCTGGAGAGCCGGACGCCGAGGTCGCAGTCCTCCGCCAGGCAGTCCGGGTCCCAGCCGCCGGCCGCCCGCAGCACGTCGGTGCGCACGAAGACGGTGTTGCCGCCGAGCGGGATGAACCCCTTCTGCGCGTGCAGGTGCAGCCGGGAGCGGAACCAGAAGAAGTACTCCAGGCAGTTGCGCAGGCTGTACCAGCTGGAGTGGAAGTTGATCAGCTGGACGCCGCCCTGCACGACGTCGGCGCCGGTGGTGCGGAAGGCGTGGTCGACGTGGGCAAGCAGTTCGGGATGGACCTGGTCCTCGGCGTCGAAGACCCCGACGACGTCACCGCGGCAGTGCGGCAGCGCCGTGTTCATCGCCCTCGGCTTGTTCTTCTTCTCGTGGGTGTCGACGACGACCCGCACCCGCGGATCGCGGCCGGCGGCCCGTTCGGCGACCGCGGTGGTCTCCGGATCGTCGTGTCCGACGATCACGATGATCTCGAAGTCGGTGTGCGAGGAGGTCAGCAGCCGCTGGATGGTGTGGTCGAGCACGGCCTGCTCGTGCCGCGCGGGCACGAGCAGCGAGAACGAGACGTGCTCGTCGCCGTCGGGCCGGCTGAACCGGGTCGAGGCGAGTACCTCCGGCGTACGCCAGGCGTGCATCTGCCACCACAGCGTGAACGCCGCCATCCAGAAGAGCGCCAGTGAAACGGCAGCGATGAAGACGGACGTAAGCAAGAAAGATCCCCCCAGATCTCCGAACTCCCCCTGACGCGGCGGAGCGCCCGCACGGGGCGCCCGCTCCGCCGAGTCACGGTGAAGAGACTAGGGGTAACCTGTGAAACCCATAAGGTGTTTGAGTGAAGAGCATGTTTCCTCACGACGAGGACCGGGTCTGAGCGGTTCGCCCGCCGATCACCTTCCGAATACGTGCGGTTCTGCCGTTCCAGCTGTTCAGGCGGTACGCAGCGCGGTCCGCAGACGTTCCGGGTCGGTGGCCGGCGCGTCGCAGGTGAAGTTCCGGCAGACGTACGCGGCCGGTGCCCCGTCCACCAGCGGCCGGCCGGCGAGCAGGGGGAACTCGTCGCTCCCCTCGGCGCCGACGGCGACGACCGCACCGGGCGCCGTCCCGAGGAGCGCCGTACGGTGCAGGCCCTGCGTGGCGCTGTCACCCGGCGCGGGCCCGACGACGGCGACTTCGCGCGGCCCGTCGAGCAGCGCCTCGGCGGCGGCCAGCCCCCAGCCGACGAAACGCGGAACCCGCGGGCCGAGCGCCTTCACCACGCCGAGCGCGTGCTCGGCGGCGGTGCGGTGCGGCGCGGAGCCGGTGTGGGCGGCGTAGGACAGCAGGGCGCTCGCGGCGGCGGTCCAGCCGGACGGGGTGGCGTTGTCGGTGGGGTCCTGCGGGCGGCGGATCAGCCGCTCGGCGTCGGCCGCGGTGTCGTAGAGGGAGCCGGAGTCGTCGGTGAAGCGGGTGAGGACGTGGTCGAGGAGCAGCCCGGCGAAGTCCAGCCAGACACCCTCCCCGGTGACCGACGCGAGCGCGAGGAAGCCCTCCGCCACGTCGGCGTAGTCCTCCAGCACCCCGGCGTGGGCGCCCGCCCGGCCGTCCTTGCTGGTGCGGAAGAGCCGGGCCTGCTCGTCGAGGTGCAGCCGCACGAGCAGGTCGGCGGCGGCGACGGCGGCCTCCACCAGGTCGGGGCGCTCGAAGTAGGCTCCCGTCTCGGCGAGCGCGGCGATCGCGAGCCCGTTCCAGGCGGCGACCACCTTGTCGTCCCGGCCCGGGGCGGGACGCCCGTCGCGGGCGGCCAGCAGCCGTTCCCTGACCGAGGCGATCCGCTCGGCGTCCCACACGCCTTCCTGCTGCGGGAGCTGCAGCACGGAGGAACCGTGCTCGAAGGTGCCCTCCTCGGTCACCCCGAAGTACTGGGCGGCGAGTGCCGCGTCGTCGGCCCCGAGGACCTCGGTGAGCTGCGCGGGCGTCCACACGTAGTACGCGCCCTCGACGTGCTTCCCCATGCCGTCGTCACTGTCCGCGTCCAGCGCGGAGGCGAAGCCGCCCTCCGCGGTGCGCAGTTCGCGCACCATGAAGTCCGCCGTCTCCAGCGCGACCCGGCGGGCGAGGTCCGAGCCGGTGGAACGCCACAGGTGGGCGTAGACGCGGCACAGCAGGGCGTTGTCGTAGAGCATCTTCTCGAAGTGCGGCACGACCCACTCGCGGTCGACGGAGTAGCGGGCGAAGCCGCCGCCCAGCTGGTCGTAGATGCCGCCGCGGGCCATCCGCTCGCAGGTGTCGCGCGCCATCTCCAGCGCGCCGTCGGCGCCGGTGCGGGCGTGGTGGCGCAGCAGGAACTCGATCACCATCGACGGCGGGAACTTCGGCGCCCCGCCGAACCCGCCGCGCTGCGGGTCGTACTCCCGGGTGAGCCCGAGCAGCGCCTGTCCGAGCTCCGCCTCCCCGGGCGGCCGCGCGTCCCCGTAGGAGATCTCCCGCCCGGCGAGGTCCCGCACGATCTTCCCCGCGACCTCGGTGACCTCGTCCCGCCGCTCCGCCCACGCCTGGTGGACGCCCTGGAGCACCTGGCGGAAGGACGGCATGCCGTGCCGGGGCTCGGGCGGGTAGTAGGTGCCGAAGTAGAAGGGCTCCGCGTCCGGCGTCAGGAACACGGTCATGGGCCAGCCGCCCTGCCCGGTCGCCGCCTGCACGGCCTCCATGTAGACGGCGTCGACGTCGGGGCGCTCCTCGCGGTCGACCTTGACGCTCACGAAGTGCGAGTTCAGGAACTCGGCCGTGGGCCCGTCCTCGAACGACTCGTGCGCCATCACGTGGCACCAGTGGCAGCTGCTGTAGCCGACGCTGAGCAGCACCGGCACGTCCCGCCGCCGTGCCTCCTCGAAGGCCTCGTCCGACCAGGGCCACCAGTCGACGGGGTTGTCGGCGTGCTGAAGGAGATAGGGGGACGTCTCGTGCGCCAGTCGGTTCGGCATGGTGTCCATCCTGCCCCAGTACCCGCGCGTCCCCGGACGGCACACCGTCTCAGCGCTCGCCGACCCCTCCCCAGGGTCTCCCCGCCGCAGGACACTTGACCGGCGGACAACCGGGGAAGGACCCGGGGAGGGCCGGGGGAGTCCCAGCGAGGTCGGGGGGACACCCGGGCGACACCGATGCCGCCGGAGGGGGCGCGACATGCGGGACAGTCATCGGTCGGAGGCCGAGCGGTTACTGAGGCGGGCCGTGGAGGAGGAGGTACGGCGTTCGGGCGGGCGCACGGACGGGAACGTGCTGCTGTCCCGGGCGCGCGGGTCGCTGGACGCGATGGCCGGGACGGCCGCCGAGGAGTACGAGGCCTACACCCGCGCCCTCGACGAGGCGGCGGCCGGACAGCTCACCTTCCGGCAGCGCTACGCCCGGGAGGGCGCCGGCACTCCCCTGCTGGTGGCGGTCGTGGCGGCGGTCGCCGCGGTGGTGGCCGACATGGCGCTCGGCACCGGCGCGGGTACGGCCGTGCAGGCGGGAGTGACCGTCGGGGTCGTCGGCGCCGCGGCGACCGTGGTGAAGGTGGCCGGCTCCCATGTGCCGGCCGCCCATCACCGGGCCGGGGCGGTGAGCCAGCCCGGCGGGCCCGAGCAGCTGCGGTTGCAGTGGCTGACGGCGCTGGAGGTGCGCGGCATCCGGCCGTTCCTGGACCAGCAGCGGATGCTCGCCGCGTCCACCGGGCCGAAGAAGGCGGCGACCGGGCCGAAGCTGCGGGGCGCCGACAAGAGCGCCGCGGCCCGGGGGCGCAGCGCCCTGGAGCAGTCGTTCGCGCAGCTCCCCGAGCCGGCGGGCACCTTCACGGGCCGGCGGCAGGAGATGGCACGGCTGCGGCAGTGGGTGCAGGCGGCCCGCGCGAGCACGGAGACGAAGCCGACGGTGGTGGTGCTGCACGGGGCGCCCGGCAGCGGCCGTACGACGCTCGCGGTCCGGGCCGCCCACGAGCTGCGGGACTACTTCCGCGGGGCGTGCGTGGTCGACCTGCGCGGGGACGGTGCCGGTGCGCACGGGGACGGTACCGGTGCGCGCGAGGGCGGCCCCGCGTCGGGCGGCGAGGCTCCGCTGAGTACCCGGGAAGCCCTGCTGCATCTGCTGAACCGGCTCGGGGCGCCCCGCGAGCAGTTGCTGTTCCGCGAGCGGTCCTCGGCGGACCAGCAGGTCAAGCGGCTCAGCGAGCTGTACCGCCAGCATCTGGCGGACGTGCCCGTCACCGTCGTACTGGACGACGCCGCGGACGCCGACCAGGTGCGCGCGCTGCTGCCGGAGCGGTCGGACAGCCTGGTGCTGATCACCGCGCGGAAACCGCTGGAACTGCCGGCCGACCTGCCCGCGCGGGTGTACGACCTGCCGGTCGAGGCGCTGGACGCGGCGGGCGCGGAGGAGCTGCTCGGCGCCGCCGCGCAGGACGCGTCGGGGCCGTACGACGCCGAGTCCGCCGACCGGATCCGGCAGCTGTGCGGCGGGCTGCCGCTGGCGCTGCGCATCGCGGGGTCGTCGCTGGGCCCGCGCTCGCCGCGCACCCTGGCGACCGACCTGGCCGCGTACGGGCCGGTGGACCCCGTCGAACGGGCGCTGTGGCTGCGCTACACCGACCAGCCGGAGCCGGCCCGGCGGCTGCTGCGCCGGCTGGCGCTCGCGGGCCGCACCTCGCTGGGCGCCCCGGCCGCGGCCGCGCTGCTGGCCACGGACGAGACCGAGGCGGCGCGGCAGTTGGCGGCCCTGTCGCGGGCGGGTCTGCTCGACCACGTCCGGGGCAGCCGCTACCGGCTGCACGACGTGGTGCGTGCCTTCGCCCGGTCCCGGCTCGCCGACGAGGAGGATCCGGGCGAGCGGACGGCGGCGCAGGAACGGCTGATCGCGAACTACGCCGAGCTGGCCGACTCGGTGCTGCGCCTGGTCGACGGCAACATGTCGACCCGCTCGGACCGCTTCGGGCAGTACGGCTTCACCTCCCTGGACGAGGCGCTGCGCTGGCTGGACGACGAGTCGAGCTTCATCACGGCGACGCTCAGACACGCGGAGGGCGTCGACCAGGGCGCGGTGCTGAACCTGCTGGGCGCGCTGTGCGACTACTGCCTGCTGCGCGGCGACCTGTACCGGCTGGGTGAGATCAGCGAGCTGGCGCAGTCCGTGGACCAGGGGCTGCTGGCGCGCTCCGTGCAGTGGCGTACCGGTATCGCGGCCCGGCAGCTGGGCGAGCTGGACAAGGCGCGGACGACGCTCACCTCCGTCGTCGACCTGTACAGGGAGGCCCACCACGACGCGGGGGCGGCCCGTGCCCTGTGCTCGCTGGGCATCACACTGCACCACCAGGGCAATCTGACGGAGGCGGCGTCGAAGCTGCGGGAGGCGCTGGACCTCCAGGCCCCGCCGGAGCTGGCCACGGACCGGGCGTGGACGCTGCACGCGCTGGCGGCGGTGCAGCGGGACCGGGCCCGGCTGGCGGAGGCCCTGGAGCTGCTCACCGAGTCACTGGTGCTGCACCGCGCGGGCGAGTCCGTGCACGGCCAGGCGTGGGCTCACTTCCAGCTCGGCCAGCTGCACCTGCGCATGGGCGACGTACCGCGTGCGGAGACGGACCTGCGCACCGCCCTGGAGCTGTACGGCCGTACCCAGGACGCCCGTGGCGAGGCCTGGGCGCTGACCCAGCTGGCGCGGGCCCGGCTGGTGGACGGGGACGTGGCCGTGGCGGTGGAGGAGCTGCGGCGGGCGGCGGCCCGGCACCGGGAGAACGAGGACGCGCGCGGCAAGGCGTGGAGCTTCTACTACCTGGGCCAGGCGCTGGAGGAGACGGGGGCCCTGGACCAGTCGGTGCGTGCGCTGGAAC
Source organism: Streptomyces sp. WG5 (assembly GCF_049974565.1). Taxonomy (NCBI): domain Bacteria; kingdom Bacillati; phylum Actinomycetota; class Actinomycetes; order Kitasatosporales; family Streptomycetaceae; genus Streptomyces; species Streptomyces sp. WG5. The sequence continues at coordinate 23,339 of NZ_JBNGGC010000010.1, forward strand.
GCTCCCGCACGATGTTCTCGCGGATGCGGGACGCGTACGGCCTGGCCTGCGCCCGGCACCATTCGGCGCGCGTGACCCGCGACCAGCGTGCCGCCCAGACGGGCTCGCTGCGGAACTCCGGCTTCGCCCGGCAGCTCCTGGTCGACGCCCGCGCCGACTTCCAGCGGATCGGCGTCGGCCACGGCGAGGCGTGGACCTGCCTGGAACTGGCGGTCGTCGACGCGGGCAACGCCCGTACGCCGCAGGCGCTGGCGCTGTGCGACGAGGCGGCGGCGCTGTTCGCGGCGTACGGCGACCGGCGGGGCGAGGACTGGGCCCGCTTCCTGCGCTGCACGCTGCTGCCGTACGCGGCCCCCGGGGGCGTGGAGGTCGGTACGGCGGTGGCCCAGGAGGAACTGACCCAGCTGTCCCGCGCCCGCCATCCGGCACGGGACGCCAAGCTGGACGACTACGTGCGGGCCTACCGGCTGCTCCTGGAACGGGGCGTCCAGCTGGAGTCCGGCTGGCAGGCCTGGCGCCTGGGCATGGTCCCGGACCGTCAGGCCCGGGAGGTCATGGGGGTGGCGGTGACTACGGCGTAGGACACCGCGGGGCGGCACGGGCCGGCGGTGGGGGTCCCGCGGGTCCGCCCCCGAGCACGGCGGAGAGTGGGGGCGTGCGACCGCACCGGGGTCGCACACCCCCGTACCCGGGCCACTGCCGGCGCCGAGGGCCCGGCGTCACCCCTTCTGCGGCTCCACCCGGCCGGAGGCCTCCGCCTCCGGCTCCGGGGCCTCCTTGAAGTCGACCTTGCCCATGTGCCGGCTCATGGACCGCATCAGGCCCCACACCGCCAGGGCCATCACCGCGAAGACGATGAACCCGAGGACACCGGGGGTGACCTTGTCCTCGTCGAGCTCGGCGAGAGTGACGAGGTGCGTCATTGCCAGGCTTGCGCTTGCACTCATGTCAGGCATTGTCCCGGATGCCCGCGAAGAGGTCGTCCTCGGGGAGGGAGGTGTCCACGAGGGACTTGGCGAGCTCGTACTCCTCGGTGGGCCAGACCTCCTTCTGGACGTCCATCGGAACGCGGAACCAGCCGCCGTCGGGGTCGATCTGCGTGGCGTGGGCGATCAGCGCCTTGTCGCGGATCTCGAAGAAGTCGGCGCAGGGCACGTGCGTGGTGAGGACGCGCTCCTTGCGCTCGAACTCCGACCAGCGCTTGAGCCAGTCCTCGTAGGGCGACTCCAGGCCGCGCTCCAGCAGCGCGTTGTGCAGCGCCTCGGTGCGGGGGCGGTTGAAGCCCTGGTTGTAGTACACCTTCAGCGGCTGGTACGCCGCTCCGTACTCGGCCTCCGGGTACTTCTCGGTGTCGGCCGCGCCCTCGAAGGCCACCATCGTGATCTTGTGGGTCATGATGTGGTCGGGGTGCGGGTACCCGCCGTTCTCGTCGTAGGTGGTGATCACCTGGGGGCGGAAGGAGCGGATCTTCCGCACCAGCTCGCCGGCCGCCTTGTCGACGTCCTCCAGGGCGAAGCAGCCCTCGGGCAGCGGGGGCAGCGGGTCGCCCTCGGGCAGGCCGGAGTCGACGAAGCCGAGCCACTCCTGCCCGACGCCCAGGATCTCCCGGGCCTCGTCCATCTCCTTCTTGCGCACCTCGTGGATGTTCTCCTCGATGTACGCGTCGCCCTGGAGCTTCGGGTTGAGGATGGAACCGCGTTCCCCGCCCGTGCAGGTCACCACCAGCACGTCCACCCCCTCGGACACGTACTTCGCCATGGTGGCCGCGCCCTTGCTCGACTCGTCGTCGGGGTGGGCGTGGACGGCCATCAGTCGCAACTGGTCAGTCAAGACTCAATCCTCAAGTCGGTCGGCGCCCTGTGTGCATCGGCGCAATCCAATAGGTGCCGCCCCGCAGGGGCGTCGTCGAGGGGCGGCGGTCGGGTGACGGGTGGGAGGCTTCTATAGTGACCGAATCGGGGGGCGAATAATTCCGGAGCCCGGGAAGACCGGCTCCTGCCGGGAGGACGATCATGAGTACGGCGAGCACGCAGACGCCCGAGAGCCGGTACGGCCGCTCGTCGGACGAACGGGCCGACCGCACGCTCAAGATCGTCGGCGCGGTGCTCGGCGCCGTCCTGCTCGCGGTGATCGGCTGGTTCGGCTACCACTACGTCGGCCAGAACAAGATCAGCGGCGAGTTGATCGGGTTCGAACTCGCCGAGGACTCGGTGCAGGTGCACCTGGAGGTCCGCAAGGACGCCGGTGCCGTCGGCTACTGCACGGTGCGCTCCCAGGCGGAGGACGGCGACGAGGTGGGCCGGGCGGACTTCCGCTTCGACGGCGACTCCACGCGCATCGACGAGGTCGTCACCCTGCGCACGAAGGCCGCGGGGACGACGGCCGAGCTGCTCGGCTGCCACGCCGACTGACGTCGCGGAGCCCCGCCGGCGCGAAAACGTCCGTGCTGACCTGCGGGGACAGGAATCTGGTGGCTTATGTCCTCCCCCTTTGGCCACTGAATTGTTAGGCTCGTGGTTTCGCCCTTCCGTGAAGGAACATCCTTCTGGGTAGGGCGTTGATTTGTATTCCCAGTACCAACGAGGAGCACCCGTGACCCAGACCAGCGAGAACGTCACCTGGCTGACCCAGGAGGCGTACAACAAGCTCAAGGAGGAGCTTGAATACCTTACTGGTCCTGCGCGCACCGAGATCTCTGCCAAGATCGCCGCGGCCCGTGAGGAGGGGGACCTGCGCGAGAACGGCGGGTACCACGCGGCGAAGGAGGAGCAGGGCAAGCAGGAGCTTCGCGTGCGCCAGCTGACCCAGCTGCTCGAGAGTGCCAAGGTCGGTGAGGCTCCGGCCGCGGACGGCGCGGTGGCGCCCGGCATGGTGGTCACGATCGCCTTCGACGGTGACGAGGACGACACGCTGACCTTCCTGCTCGCCTCGCGCGAGTACGCGAGCTCGGACATCGAGACGTACTCTCCGCAGTCCCCGCTGGGCTCGGGCGTCATGGGCCACAAGGTCGGCGAGGACGCGCAGTACGAGCTGCCCAACGGCAAGCCGGCTTCCGTGAAGATCCTCAAGGCCGAGCCCTACAACGGCTGATCAGGTTCCCTCCCCCGGCCGGTGGTGCACCCGGCCGTCTGCTGCCGACGAGCCCCCGGCGTCCCGGTGAATTCCGGTGACGCCGGGGGCCGCGTCGTCATGTGGCGGCCGAGCGGTACTTGCGCACCGCCAGGGTCCGGAAGACCACGATGATCAGGACGGACCAGATCAGCGAGGCCCAGACGGGATGCTGCATGGGCCAGGCGTCGGACTGCACGACTCCCGGGTTGCCGAACAGCTCGCGACAGGCCTGCACCGTGGCGCTGAACGGGTTCCACTCGGCGATGTGCCGGAGCCACGGGGTCATCTGGCTGGAGTCCACGAAGGCGTTCGAGACGAACGTCACCGGGAACAGCCAGATGATCCCGCCGGAGGTCGCCGCCTCCGGGGTGCGTACGGAAAGGCCGATCAGCGCACCGATCCAGGTGAAGGCGTATCCCAGGAGGAGGAGCAGGGCGAAGCCGGCCAGGATCTTCCCGGTGCCGGTCGGTTCCGCGGAGCCGGTGCGCCAGCCCACGATCAGCGCGACGATCGCGAGGACGAGCAGCGTGACGGCCGTCTGCGCGAGATCGGCGACGGTACGGCCGGTCAGCACCGCACCGCGGGCCATCGGCAGGGAACGGAACCGGTCGACGAGTCCCTTCTGCATGTCGTCGGCGATACCGGCCGCCGATCCCGCGGTGGCGAACGTGACGGTCTGCGCGAAGATGCCCGCCATCAGGAAGTCCTTGTAGACGTCCGGATCCGTGGTGTTCCCGATCTTCATCGAGCCACCGAAGACGTAGGTGAAGAGGACCACGAACATCACCGGCTGAATGACCCCGAACAGGACCATCTCGGGGATCCTGGTCATCCGGATCAGGTTCCTGCGGGCGATGACCAGGGAATCGCGGAGGGACTGGCCCACGGGGTTGGCGGGCGCCGCCGCGACCCGCGTGGCATCGGTGCCTGCGCTCACTTGGCCTCCTCCTTCTCCTGCTGGTGACCGGCGCCCGCCGCCCGGCCGTCCGCCTCCACCTCGGCCTCGGCCATGCGGCCGGTGAGGGAGAGGAAGACGTCGTCGAGAGTGGGGCGGCGCAGGCCGATGTCGTCGATCTCGATGCCGCGGGTGTCGAGTTCGCGGATGACCTCGGCGAGCAGCTTCGCGCCGCCGGTGACGGGGACGATGAGCTTGCGGGTGTGTTCCTCCACGGCGGTCGGGCCCTTGCCGAACCCGGCGAGCACCTCGGCGGCCTCCGTCATGTGGTCGCGTTCGTGGACCACGACCTCGACGCGTTCTCCACCGGTGCGGGCCTTGAGCTGGTCGGAGCTGCCTCGGGCGATGACGCGGCCGTGGTCGACGACGGCGATGTCGTGCGCGAGGTGGTCGGCCTCCTCCAGGTACTGCGTGGTCAGCAGCAGGGTGGTGCCGCCGGCGACCAGCTGTTTGATGACCCCCCACAGCTCCTGCCGGTTGCGTGGGTCGAGGCCGGTCGTCGGTTCGTCCATGAACATGACGGGCGGGGAGACGACCAGGGCGGCCGCCAGGTCGAGCCGGCGGCGCATGCCTCCCGAGTAGGTCTTCGTCGGGCGGTCGGCGGCGTCCGCGAGGTGGAACTGTTCGAGCAGCTCGCCGGCCCGGGCCTTCGCGGCCCTGGCCCTCATCTGGTAGAGCTGGCCGACCATCTGGAGGTTCTCCCGGCCGGTCAGGTATTCGTCGACGGCGGCGAACTGGCCGGAGAGGCCGATCGACCGCCGCACCTCGTTGGGCTGCCTGAGCACGTCGATGCCCGCGACGACCGCTCTGCCGCTGTCGGGGCGCAGCAGGGTCGTGAGGCAGCGGACGGCGGTCGTCTTGCCCGCGCCGTTCGGCCCGAGCAGGCCCAGGACCGTGCCCTCGGGAACGTCGAGGTCGACGCCGTCCAGAGCCCTTACGTCACCGAAGGTTTTCACCAGGCCTTCGGCATAGATGGCGCCTGGCATATGAGTCTCCACGTCTTCGGGGATACTTCGGAAAGCCTAGGTTTGTACGTTTCACTCCGCTCAGCGAGCGATTCGAGACACACAGTAACGCGATGTATCGCGTTGCACAATGCGGTGACACGGACGAGTGACCCCGACGATGACGGGCCAGCACCTGACCCGGGCGATGGCGGGCCAGGTGCCGACAGCCGGCCGGCAACGGTCAGGTGATGCCGGTCAGACGGCAACGGTCAGCTGGTGCCGGTCAGACGGCGGCGGTGAGCCGGACGGCGGTCGACCGGACGGCGGTCGACCAGCGGCGGCCAGCGGGACGGCGGTCCGCGCGGGACGCCGCTCAGCCGATGACGGGGTACCCCGCCTCCCGCAGCGCCCGGCCGACCTCGGCACAGTGCTCCGGACCCTTCGTCTCCAGGTGCAGCTCGACCTCGGCCTCCGTGAGCCCGAGCCGTGGATCGGTCCGGACGTGGCTCACGTCGAGGACGTTGGCGTCCACCACCGACAGCACCCCGAGCAGTGTGGCGAGGGCGCCGGGCCGGTCCGTCAGACGCAGCCGGACCGCCAGGTAGCGGCCCTGCGCGGCCATGCCGTGCCGCAGCACGCCCTGCATCAGCACCGGGTCCACGTTGCCGCCGGACAGCACCGCCACCACCGGCCCCGCGAAGGCGCCCGGCTCGCTCAGCAGCGCCGCCACCGGACTCGCCCCGGCCGGCTCGACGACCAGCTTGGCCCGCTCCAGGCACAGCAGCAGCGCGGTGGACAGCTCGTCCTCGGAGACCGTGCGGACCTCGTCCACCAGGTCGCCGACGATCCCGAACGGCACGTCACCGGGCCGTCCCACCTTGATGCCGTCGGCCATCGTCGACGGATTCTCCACGGCCACCGGGCGGCCGGCGGCCAGCGAGGGCGGGTACGCCGCCGCGCCCTCGGCCTGCACGCCCACGATGCGCACGTCCGGCCGCAGCGCCTTCACCGCGACCGCGATCCCCGCCACCAGCCCTCCCCCGCCGATGCCGACCACGACGGTCCGCACCTCGGGGCACTGCTCCAGGATCTCCAGCCCGACCGTGCCCTGCCCCGCGATGATGTCGGGGTGGTCGAAGGGGTGGATGAACACCGCGCCCGTCCGCTCCGCGTACTCCTGCGCAGCGGCCAGCGTCTCGTCGACCACCTGGCCGTGCAGCCGCACCTCCGCGCCGTAGTCGCGGGTCGCGCTGATCTTGGGCAGCGGGGCGCCCTTGGGCATGAACACCGTCGAACGCACCCCGAGCAGCGACGACGCCAGCGCCACGCCCTGGGCGTGGTTGCCCGCGCTGGCCGCGACCACACCGGCGGCCCGCTGCTCGGGCAGCAGCCCGGCGATACGGACGTAGGCGCCGCGCAGCTTGAACGAACCCGTCCGCTGGAGATTCTCGCACTTGAGGTGCACCGGCGCGCCGACCAGCTGGGACAGGTGCCTGCTGCCCTCCATCGCCGTCACCCGCGCCACACCCGAGAGCATCTTCTGGGCTCCGCGCACGTCGTCGAGAGTGACGGGTCCGACAAGGGCGGCCGTGCTGTAGCTCATGTCTCCAGCATCGCAGTTCGCGGGCGCCGGGGGCCGTTGTGACCAGCCTCCGAGACCCGCCCGCTTTGCGCAGCGCCGGCACGCCCCGCCGCCCGGCCGCGTACCCTGTCCCCCAATCAGCAGCCCTCCACGAAGTGAGCCCCCGGCCATGCCCACAGCACCTGAAATGTCGATGGACATGACGACTGCCGGTGACACCGGTCTTCTCGAGACGCTCCAGCACGAGGTGGCGCTCTTCGCCCGTCGTGCCGAACAGACCCGGCTCGGAGGTGTCGGGCAGGTGCGCAACTCCATGGACCGCGCCGCCTACCTGCTCCTCAACCGCCTCGACAAAGAGGGCCCGATGGGCGTGAAGGCGCTCGCCGCGAGCATGGGCATCGATTCCTCGACGGTCACCCGGCAGGTGGCCCCGCTCGTCGACACCGGACTCGTCAAGCGGACCTCGCACCCCGAGGACGGCCGCGCGGTCGTGCTCCAGCTCTCCCCGCGCGGCGAGTCTCGGCTGGAGGAGGTCCGGTCCTCCCGGCGTCAGCTCATGGCCGAACTGACCCACGACTGGGCACCGGAGGAGCGCGAGGCGTTCTGCACGCTCCTCACGCGCTTCAACGGGGCCCTGTCCGCCCGTATGGCCCCGCCGGGCGCGGCGGGGCCGGAGTCGCCGTCGGCCTCCTGAGCCGCCTTCCACCGGCTTTCCCGGGCGGTTCGCACCGCACTCTTGACCGGCGGGCCGCCCCTGGCCTGATATGAGACCTCAGGGTCGTCGCCGTCCGGTCGGGAGGCGCGGTGCGAGAACGGCAAGCGTCCCAGAGTGCCCGCCGGGACCGGGAGTTCGAGGCGTTCGTCGCGGGCGCGGCAGGCCGGCTGCTGCATGCCGCCACCCTGCTCACCGCCGAACCGGCGGGCGACAACCCGCGCGCGCGGCGCCTGCTGGGCCTGTCCCTCGCCCACACGTACGCGTACTGGGACCGGCTGCGCGGGGAGGACCCGTACGACCGTGCCCGGCAGTACCTGGCCACCCGCTTCGCCCGTGAGGCCTGGCACCGGTACGGCGGCGGCCTCGGCCGGGCCCGCCGGCGCCCCGTCGGCACCCTGGGCGGGCTCGCCCCGCAGGAACGCCTGATCCTGGTGCTCAGGCTGTACGAGGGGGTCGCCGAGGAACAGGCCGCCGCCCTGCTGGGCCTGCCCGTGGAACGCGTACGGACGATCTGCGACCGGGCGGCGGCCACCCTCCTGCACCCGCCCTCGGGGTCGGCCGGCCCGGCGGCGGCTGCGAAGGCAAAGGCGGCGAAGACGAAGGCGGCGACGCCATGACGGGCGCGACGGCCGGCGCGACGACCCGCGCGGCGGCCGGCGCGGCGGCCGGCGCGCGCGCGTGGCGCACCGGAGGACGCCGGTGAACCGCCCCCAGCGGGAGGCCGCCGTACGGCGGATCATGGAGCAGTCGGCGCCCCGGGTGCCGCCCGGGATGTACGCGGACGCGGTGCGCCGCGGCGGTCGCATGCTGCGGCGCAGGACCGCCGCCCGCCGCCTGATGTGGCTGGTGCTGTGCGCCGCGGCCGTGGCGTTCACGGTGTGGGCGGTGACCGTCCAGCCCTGGGTGGAGCCGCCGTCGGAGACGACCCCACCCGTGACGGGCTGGGAGGGCTGGTGAGCCCGTCGGACTAGCCGAGGGCCTGCTGGAGGTCCGCGAGCAGGTCGTCGACGTTCTCGATGCCGACCGACAGACGCACCAGGTCGGCGGGCACCTCCAGGGCCGAACCGGCGGCGGAGGCGTGCGTCATCCGGCCGGGGTGCTCGATCAGCGACTCGACGCCGCCCAGGGACTCACCGAGCGTGAACACCTTCGCGCGGTTGCAGACCTCGACGGCGGCCTCCTCGCCGCCCGCGACGCGGAACGACACCATGCCGCCGAAGGCCTTCATCTGCTTGGCGGCGACCTCGTGCCCCGGGTGCTCCGGCAGGCCCGGGTACAGCACGCCCGTCACGCGCGCGTGCCGGGAGAGCATCTCGGCGACCTTGCCGGCGTTCTCGCTGTGCCGGTCCATGCGCACGGCGAGCGTCTTGGTGCCGCGCAGCACCAGCCAGGAGTCGAAGGGCCCGGCGACCGCGCCCATCGCGTTCTGGTGGAACGCCAGCTCCTCCCCCAGCTCCTGGTCGTTCACGATCAGCGCGCCGCCGACGACGTCCGAGTGACCGCCCATGTACTTGGTCAGGGAGTGCACGACGACGTCGGCGCCGAGCGCCAGCGGCTGCTGGAGGTACGGCGTGGCGAAGGTGTTGTCGACGACGAGCCGGGCGCCGGCGTCCCGGGCGACCTGGGCGACGGCGGCGATGTCGGTGATGCCGAGCAGCGGGTTGGAGGGCGTCTCCACCCACACGGCCTTGGTCTTCGGCGTCAGCGCGGCCCGCACGGCGGCGGGGTCGCTGGTGTCGGCCACGGACCACTCCACGCCCCACCGGGTGGCGACCCTGGCGAAGAGCCGGAAGGTGCCGCCGTACGCGTCGTTGGGGATCACCACGTGATCGCCGGGGCTCAGCAGCGTACGCAACAGGCAGTCCTCGGCCGCCAGTCCGGACGCGAACGCGAGGCCGCGACGGCCGCCCTCCAGGGCGGCGAGGTTCTCCTCCAGGGCGGTACGGGTCGGGTTGGCGCTGCGGCTGTACTCGTAGCCGCCGCGCAGTCCGCCGACGCCGTCCTGCTTGTACGTCGACACCTGGTAGATCGGCGGGACCACCGCGCCCGTCAGGGGGTCGGCGGTGTTGCCCGCGTGAATCGCGAGCGTCTCGAAGTGCTGACTGATGTGCCTGTCGCTCATGAGCACCGAGGGTAGCGGCGCGGACGACTCCGCGCGTTTTCCACAGGACCACGGCACAGGTTGGCCAATTGTCGGCGCCGTCTGGTTCGCTTGAGACATGGAGATTCTCTGGGTCCTGATAGCACTGGTCATGCTGGCCTTCGTGCTGCTCCCCGTTCTGCGGCGCCGACGGAGCGCGGTCGGCCTGGTACCCGCCGGCCACCCGGACGCGGCGGACCCCGCGCACTACGGCTTCGCCCGTGAGGAGGAGCTGGACATCCGCATGCCCGGCCCCGACCAGGACCTGCTGGACGTCCTCGACCTGGTGCAGCGCACGCAGGACTACCGGGGGGCCCAGCAGCTCCTGGCCGGCACGGAGGCGGCGGGCGAGCGGCGCTGGCAGCGCGTGCAGGCCTTCGCGGGCGCCGCGTCGCTGGAGCTGGCGCAGCGGCCCGGCGGTGTCGGGGAAGCGCCGGGCGGGCAGTGGCTGCGGGTGTGGCGGGCGGAGGCGCCCAAGGACGCGGGCGGCGCGGCCGTGCACGCGGAGTTCCTGGTGCAGCAGGCGTGGCGGACGGCGACGCCGGGCACGGACGACTTCCGGATCATCATGGAGGAGGCGAAGGCGGCCTGCGCGGAGGCGGCGCTGCTCGCCCCCGGTGACCCGGTCCCGTACATCGTCGAGCTCTCGGTCGCCCGCGGTCTCGGCTACCCGCGTGAGGACTTCGAACAGCTCTGGCTGAAGATCCTCGACCGCGCCCCGAACCACATGGGCGCGCACCTGGCGGCCCTGCACTACTGGTGCGAGAAGTGGCACGGCTCCCGCGACCTGGCGTACTCCTTCGCGGAGGCGGCGGCGGCCCGCGCCCCGCAGGGTTCCCTCCTCGCGGCGATGCCGCTCTTCGCGGTCTTCGAGCACCTGCCCGAGGTCAACCTGGTCAGCGGTTTCTACCAGAGCGAGGTCGTCACCAAGGCGGTGCACGGCGCCCTGCACGCGGTCCACTCGGCCCGCCCCGACGACCCGATGCAGGCGCACGTCCGCCACCTGCTGGTCTTCTTCCTGGTCCGCGGCGAGCGCTGGGCCGAGGCCATGAACCAGCTGATACTCATCGACGGCCACGTCGGCGCCCTGCCCTGGACCCTGTCCACCGACCCGGCGGCGGAGTTCGCCGTCTACCGCGCCCTGGCCGTGGCGGGGTACGAGGCGAACGGCGGCAGCCCGGCGACGCTGCCGCGCTGACGGCCCTCCGCCCGGCGGCCCGGCGGGATTCCCGCCGGGCCGCCGGCGGTCAGCCCTCGGTGCGGGCGGGCAGTCGCCATCCCGGGCGCGGGAAGTGGCAGGTGTAGCCCTCCGGGTAGCGCTGCAGGTAGTCCTGGTGCTCGGGCTCGGCCTCCCAGAAGGGGCCGACCGGCTCCACCTCGGTGACGACCTTGCCCGGCCACAGCCCGGAGGCGTCCACGTCCGCGATCGTGTCCTCGGCGATCCGCTTCTGCTCGTCGTCCACGTAGTAGATCGCGGAGCGGTAGCTGAGGCCGATGTCGTTGCCCTGGCGGTTCTTGGTGCTCGGGTCGTGGATCTGGAAGAAGAACTCCAGGATCGCGCGGAAGTCGGTCTCCTCGGGGTCGAAGAGGATCTCGATGGCCTCCGCGTGCGTGCCGTGGTCCCGGTACGTCGCGTTCGGCACGTCTCCCCCGGTGTATCCGACCCGGGTCGCCGTCACACCCGGGAGCCGGCGGATCAGCTCCTCCATCCCCCAGAAGCATCCGCCCGCCAGTACGGCCCTCTGCGTCTGCGCGGCCATCACGGCCCTCCCATATCTCTCAGCCAGGTCATTCGGGCTGCTCGGCGCGCACACCGCCGACATTCACTGCCCGTTCCCTGCAACGTGCGCGGGTCCCGAGCCATTCCGTCGCTCCAGGACGAACCTCGTCGCCGCCGGAACAAGGGTCGCGGGTTCCTCGCCCCCCGCGGCCGTTCGGAACCTGCTCGACGGGTGACCCGACCGGACGTGCCGCTTCGGCCGTCGAGCGCGGCGTCCACAGCTCGCACCGGTGGGGATCCCCGGAGCTCAGTGTCCCGTGTCGCCGAACTTGACCGCGTGCCATCGAACCTTGACAGAAGCGAGTTCGTGTCATCGAGGATTGATCGCGCTGGTCAAAGCCCTGACAGCGATCACCCGGCCCCATACTTGACCGCGCCACCACGCCACCGACGCGCCGACCGCCTCACGGCAAGGGCATTTCCTGCTCAATCCAGTGCGTGATCGATGGGCGCGAGGGGCGCCAGCCAAGGTCGTGAGCCCGGGTGGCACGTACGCGACTGTTGGCGCCGAGGGCGTACCGGGAGAAACCCTCCCCCCACGCGGCTGCGGCGGAACCCAGATCCCACGGCTCCACCGGCCCCAGGCCCAGCCGACGGGCGATCGCCTCACCGATATCGGCGAACGAGGCGTCCTCGCCGCCCTCCACGAAGTAGAGGCCCGTGGCCGCGGGGTCGGTGAGCGCTAGGTGATACAGATCGGCCATGTCATCGAGGTGCACCGTCGACCAGCGGTTCAGGCCGCGTCCGACGACGCGGACGGTCCTGCCGGCCTGGGCCTGTGTGACCAGCGGCGGGATCAGCACGGTCTGCGGGCGCGGTCCCATGCCGTTGCCGTAGATCAGTGAGTTGCACAGCACCACCGAACGCACTCCCTCCGCAGCGGCATCGACGACGGAGCGGTCGATGGCGTACCGGGCCCGCCGGATCTCGTGGTCCCCCGGGCTGAAAGGCTGCGCGTCGTCGAAGACCACTTCAGCTTCGTACTGGCCCTGGGCGTCATCACCGATGACGCTGGTCCCGCTGGTGTGGATCAACACCTTGCCCGAACCCCGCAGGGCGTCGACGAAGGCGGCCACAGCGCCGCGGTGATCGCTGTGCGCGGCATTGATGACCGCGTCGGCGCGGTCGGCCTCTCGCTTGAGCAGCGCCGCGTCGTCGAGGTCCCCGACGACCGGTGCGATGCCGGCGGCGGCGAGAGCATCGACCACGCCGGGCGTGCGGGTCAAGCCGCGCACCGTGTGCCCCTCGCGGATCAGACGGCGGGCTACGGCTCCGCCGATATAGCCGCTGGCCCCTGTGAGAAAGACGTCCATGATGACTCCTGACGATGTTGGGGCGGTGGGGGTGTCAGCTGCGGAAGCGGCCTGCGGCACGCAGGGCTTCATCCAGCGGCAGGCGCTGCTGTTGGTCGCCGAACTCGCAGATGCGAGTGATGCGCCCCTCGTGGACCGTCACCTGGAGGCAACGTGAAATGCGCACCGGGGTGCCGTTATCCAATTCGCCCGAAGCGGTGGCGGCCAGAGCGAAGCCGTGGTGGTCGACGTGGAGGGACCAGATGCGGTCGGCGTGGTTTCTCATGAGGTCGGCGGTCGCACGGAGCATCCGCAGCATCGCACCCGCGAACTCCTTGCCGGGAAGTGACACGGTCTCGTGATCGAAGCTGTGCCAGACCTCCACGGTCTCGGCGAAGAGCAGATCGAACTCGGGGTCGACCTGCGTCAGGCTGTATGTCCCGGTGAACCGATTGGCGACTTGGCGCACAGCGGCCAAGCAGGCGGACGACTCGGAGTCCTGCTCCTCGGGCCGGCTCGCAACGGCTGCGGCTATGTCACTGCTGGTCATCATTGCCCTCTCGTACCTACCCCGATGCAGTAGGGGCGCTCGAGAACCAGCGTCCGCGTAACCGCGCCAATGCGCGAAGGCGCCTTGCTGTTATGGCAAAAATTGCCGCTCGGGTGGTCTCAGGTAGCGCGGGGGCACAGGTCCCTGGGCCGAACATGGGGCCCTGACCTGCCCATCCCCGCCGGTCCATTCCCACAAGGCCAGAGGAAGCACACTCGACACTGCCCTCAACGTGGCACAGGACACTCAGGCGCCTGACTGGCGACACGGGGCCTCCGCACGCCGACGGGGCACGTCGTCCGGGTGCTCGGGCCACTGCCTCGGCCCGCCCTGCTCACTACTGGCTAGTCGCGTACCCGCTTGTAGGGCCTGTTTCCCTTCGCCACGGAGCGGAATTCCTTGTGCACCCACTGCGCGCAGTTCTTGCACGGCGGGGCGACCTTCTCATCCGCGCCGTAGGTGGCGAGGTCGAACGATCTGGGGTTCTTGTTCCGGGCCAGCAGCGTGACGTAGAGCTGGGCTTCCGCGCAGTTCTCGAACGCCCGGTTCTCGGCCCGCTGCAGTCCGCTCCAAGGCCTTTTGTCCTCGGGAAGTCGGGCGTACATGTCCTGGACGTCCAGCGGAGCGTTGCCCAGCCCGCTCCTTGCCTCCACCGCGTACCCGTTCGAGGTGGCGATCGCGAGCTTCTGGTTGGCGTCGCGCGGTTCGTTCAGCTGCTTCCGCTGGTTCTCGGCCTTCCTCGCCCGCTTCTTCTCCTCTCGCTGGGACTTCGCGGGCTTCCGCTGCACGACCGAGGTGGGCGGGTGGTGCGCCAACGCCATGGAAACGGCCGCGTTCCCGGCAGTGCCCTGCAGCCTCTGGACCGCCGCGGGAGAGAACCGGTCGGCGGAGCCGGAGTACCGGTGTCCATGGGCGTCACCGGTACGGGCTTCGCCGCCCCGGACCAGTGGGCTGGTGCGTGTCTCCGCCTCCGGAGCCCGCGCGGAACCATCGCGCCTGTCCCTCATACCCGCTTCCCCGTTCCTGCGCCCACCCGGCCTGACGCCCGACACACCAGGATTCGAGCCACCGGAGCAGAAGGGAAGGCACACGGGGGCAGCCCCCGGGGCAACAGGTGTTGCACACCCGTGGTTCCCCCTCGCCATGGCGGCGGCCCCGGAAGCCCGCTCATGGCCCTCCGGCGGTGCACTGCACCTCTGTACGGTCCTTCCCCCGGTCAGTCCTGCCGGCGCAGCCCCGCGACGAGGAGTTCGACCAGGCGGCGCGCGTCGTAGCGGGGGTCGTTCTCCGCGCCGATGCAGAGGTTGCCGACGCCGCGCATGAGTTCGAGGGCGGACAGGTCGGACCGGATCTCGCCGGAGGCGGTCGCGGCGTCGAGGAGCTGGGCGCACACGGGTACGAGGCGGTCGAGGAAGTACGCGTGCAGCGTCTCGAAGCCGGCGTTGTCGGACTGCAGGACGGCGGCGAGTCCGTGTTTGGTGACCAGGAAGTCGACGAAGAGGTCGATCCACCCGCCCAGTGCGGCGTACGGGGTCGGGCTGCTCGCCAGGAGCGCCGGGCCGGCCTCGGCGCAGGACTCCACCTGGTGCCGGTAGACGCCGATGATGAGGTCCGCCCGCGTCGGGAAGTGGCGGTAGATCGTGGCCGTTCCGACGCCGGCCCGGGCCGCGATGTCCCGTACCGGCGCTTCCACGCCGGACGCGACGAAGACCGCGGCGGCCGCGTCGAGCAGGGTCTTCTGGTTGCGCCGGGCGTCCGCCCGTTTGGCCCGGCCCGCGTGCTCCGTGGCCCTGTCGCCGGCCTGCTCCTGCACCACGTCGTTTCCTCCGCCATCCGGGATTGCTAAACGGAACACCGTTCCGTATGGTTGTCACCACCAAACGGGACAGGGTCCCATTTGGTCATGATGCCAGAGCGCGGCACCGGCCACCAAGCGCGCCTATTGGCATGCCCCTGACATAAATCTCGGAAGCTCCGACGCGCCTCGTCATGCCCTCGCGTCGTTGTCCGCACGCCCCTTCACCACACCGGAGGAACACCGTCATGCAGTACCGCGCCCTCGGCCGCACCGGCGTACAGGTCAGCTCCCTCGCGCTCGGCGCCATGAACTTCGGCAGCATCGGACGCACCACCCAGGACGAGGCCACCGCCCTCGTCGACGCGGCCCTGGAGGCCGGGGTCAACCTCATCGACACGGCCGACATGTACGGCGCCGGTGAGTCGGAGGAGATGGTCGGCAAGGCCATCGCCGGCCGCCGCGACGACATCGTGCTGGCCACCAAGGCGGGCATGCCGATGGGCGAGGAGCGCAACCACCGGGGCGCCTCGCGCCGCTGGCTGGTCACCGAGCTGGACAACAGCCTGCGCCGCCTCGGTGTCGACCACGTCGACCTCTACCAGATCCACCGCTGGGACCCGGCCACCAGCGACGAGGAGACGCTCTCGGCGCTGACCGACCTGCAACGCGCCGGAAAGATCCGCTACTTCGGCTCCTCGACCTTCCCCGCGTACCGCGTCGTGGAGGCCCAGTGGGCCGCCCGCGAGCACCGCCTCGGCCGTTACGTCACCGAACAGCCCAGCTACTCCATCCTCCAGCGCGGCATCGAGACCGACGTCCTGCCCGTGACCGAGCGGTACGGGCTCGGTGTGCTGGTGTGGAGCCCGCTGGCCTCGGGCTGGCTGTCCGGGGCGGTCCGCGCGGGCCGGGAGATCGCCACCCACCGCTCGGCGTTCATGCCGGAGCGCTTCGACACCTCCCTGCCCGCCAACCGGGCCAGGCTCGACGCCGTCGAGCGGCTGGCCGAGGTCGCCGACGGGGCCGGCCTGACCATGATCCAGCTGGCGCTCGGCTTCGTGACCGCGCACCCGGGCGTGACCAGCGCGCTCATCGGCCCCCGCACGCCGGCCCACCTGCGGTCGCAGCTCGCCGCCGCCGACACCGTGCTGTCCGCCGACGTCCTCGACGCGATCGACGCGATCGTCGCTCCCGGGACCGACCTGGCCGCGCACGAGAAGTTCGACACCCCGCCCGCGCTGCTGGACGCGTCGCTGCGGCGCCGCTGAACGCCGGGCTCACGCGCGGCGCGCGGCAGCCGTCACCGTCCGGCGCCCGGCCCGCTCCGTCAGGAACTCCTCCCACGTCCGCCGGCCCGTCCGCGCCGCCTCCCGCGTGAGGCGGGGTGAGGCACGGGCGGGCCAGGGCGGCCAGGTTCCTGCTTCCTGCCCGCCCGGGCGTCCGCCGTGTGTGTCTACGGCGGTACGACCCGGGGCGGCGCGGACGTGTGACAGGGCGGGAGAGGAGGTTCCGCGAGGATCAGATCGTCGCCGTGTCGATCACGAAGCGGTACCGCACGTCGCTCGCCAGGACCCGCTCGTACGCCTTGTTGACCTCGGACGCGGCGATCAGCTCGATCTCGGCGCCGATGCCGTGCTCGGCGCAGAAGTCCAGCATCTCCTGGGTCTCCCGGATGCCGCCGATCATGGACCCGGCGAGGGTCTTGCGGCCGCCGAGCAGCGTGAAGAGGTTGAGGGAGACCGGCTCCTCGGGGGCGCCGACGTTCACCAGGGCGCCGTCCGTCTTCAGCAGGCCCAGGTAGGCGCCGAAGTCGAGCGGGGCCGAGACCGTCGAGACGATCAGGTCGAAGGTGCCCGCCAGCTGCTCGAAGGTGGCCGGGTCGCTGGTGGCGTAGTAGTGGTCGGCGCCCAGCTTCAGGCCGTCCTCCTGCTTGCGCAGCGACTGCGACAGCACGGTCACCTCGGCGCCCATGGCGTGCGCGAGCTTGACGCCCATGTGGCCGAGGCCGCCCATGCCGACGACGGCGACCTTCTTGCCGGGGCCGGCGTTCCAGTGCCGGAGCGGGGAGTACGTGGTGATGCCGGCGCACAGCAGGGGCGCGGCCTCGTCCAGCGCGATGCCCTCGGGGATGCCGAGGACGAAGTTCTCGTCGACGACGATCTTCTCGGAGTAGCCGCCGTAGGTCGGCTCGCCGTCCTTGCCCACGGCGTTGTAGGTCCCGATGTTGCCGCTGGCGCAGTACTGCTCCTGCCCGGCCTTGCAGTTGTCGCACTCTCCGCAGGAGTCGACCATGCAGCCGACGCCCACCCGGTCGCCGACGGCGTACTTGGTGACGCCGGGGCCGACCTCGGAGACGATGCCCGCGATCTCGTGGCCGGGGACCATCGGGAAGATGGCCTCGCCCCAGCCTTCCTGTACCTGGTGGATGTCCGAGTGGCAGATGCCGGCGAACTTGATGTCGATCAGGACGTCGTGCTCGCGCACCTCGCGCCGCTCGATGGTGGTCCGCTCCAGCGGGGCCTTGGCGGCGGGTGCGGCGTATGCGGCGACAGTGGTCATGCCGGGGTCTCCGGAATTCTCGTGGCAGCGGTCTGGGTACGGCCTCCAGCCTGCCTCCGTTCCGGACACTCACCCAGACCACGGTTCTGCCTACGACCAGCGTGCGTACCACCGACGGGGACAGGCTTCCGTACGTACGACCGGGAATACGACCGGCCATACTGGAGGACATGGATGGACAGCTGGACCGGCGTGCCGAACTGAGCGAGTTCCTTCGCACCCGGCGGGCCCGGCTGAAGCCGGAGGACGTGGGGCTGCCGTCGTTCGGACGGCACCGTCGCGTGCCGGGGCTGCGCCGGGAGGAGCTGGCGCAGCTGGCCGGGGTGTCGGTGGCGTACTACACACGCCTGGAACAGGGCAACGGCCGGAACGTCTCGGCGGAGGTCCTGGACGCGATCGCCCGCGCGCTCCGGCTGACCGACGCCGAGCAGGCGCACCTGACGCATCTCGCCAAGCCGAAGCAGCAGCGCCGGCGGGCGGCGGGTGCGCGGGCTCAGCAGCCGGTCCGGGTGGCCCTGCTCCAGTTGCTGGACTCGATCGAGACCGTGCCGGCGTACGTGTCGGGCCGTCGCTCGGAGATCCTCGCCTGGAACCGGATGGCGGCGGCCCTCTTCGGCGACTGGGGCAAGCTGCCGGCCGAGGAGCGGAACTGGGCGCGGCTGGTCTTCCTGAACCCGGACTACCGCGACCTGTTCGTGGACTGGGACCAGAAGGCGTCCGACATGGTCAGTTTCCTGCGCATGGACGCGGGCCGGCACCCGGACGATCCCCGGCTGTCCGCGCTGGTCGGCGAACTCTCCGTGAAGAGCGAGGAGTTCCGGCGGCTGTGGGCCACGCACGACGTCAAGGAGAAGAGCTACGGCGTCAAGCGGATGCGGCACCCGCTGGTCGGTGACCTGACGCTGTCCTTCGAGACGTTCCGCCTGGTCGACGACGACGAGCAGGCTTTCGTCACGTACCACGCCGAGCCGGGATCCCCGTCGGCGGAGGCGCTGCGGCTGCTGGCGAGCTGGGGGACGGACGCGGCGGCCTCGCTCACGCCGTGAGCTCCGCGGCACGGTCCGCGGAGTGATCCGACGCCGCTCGGCGAGCCCCACGATCCGGTCGGGCTGTCCGGCCGTCCCACCCGGCGGCATGCCCGGGGCGAGCGGCGGCGACCCGTGCGGGATCGCCCAGGAGGCCGGCGAGGGACACCCGGCGCTGTGCCGCACGCGGGCGGCGCAGCGGCCTGGCCGGGGCCGTCGGCTCCGGCCAGGCCGTTCACGGGGTGCGGCCTACCTGCCGTAGTACGCGTCGTAGATCGTGATCACCGACTCGTTCTTCTTCTTGTCGGTGATCGTGGCGCGGAAGGAGACGGACTTCCCCTTCGCCGGGTTCCTGAGGGTGACCTTGCCCTTCTTGACCGTGGTCTTCTTCCAGGTCTTGCCGTGGTCGTAGGACAGATGCACGGTGAGGGACGTGAGGTTGCGGCCCGCGGCGGCGCCCTCGACGGTGACCGGGACGGTGACCCGCTTGCCTGCCGTGGCCTTGCTGTCCAGACCGGTGGCCGCCGCGAAGCGGGCGGTGGAGGCGGGCAGCTTGGTGAGGCCGGCCGTCTGCTCGGAGCGGAACGTCCAGCTCGCGTCGATGCGGCTGGAGGCCGCGGCGACCTCGGCGGACCGCTTGACCGACGTCGTCAGCCGGTACCGGGCGTCACCGGAGGGGACCTGGAACCCGTCCTCGCCGAACAGCGGGTCCTGGTGGGAGCCGACCTCGGTGCCGTTCCGGTAGAGCGTGGTGGCGACCGAGGTGAAGGCCGAGGAGCCCTCGTGCCCCTTGCCGTCGGCGAAGAGCGGGAGGAGGCCGGTGATGGTGTCGCCGTCACGGTAGAGGCCGACGTCCGGGGTGAGGCGCGGACCGAAAACGGCCGTGTTGAAGGTCTCCCTGTAGCTCTTGCCCGCCTTGTAGCGCTGGGGCGTGCCGAGCGTGTAGCGGGCCTCGATGGCCGGGAAGCCCTCGGCGTCCTGGCCGCCGTACTGCTCGAAGCCGAGGCGCCACGTCACGCCGCCCCCGGTGGACAGGTGCAGGGTGCGGATGCCGGGCAGGGACTGCTCGATGCCGATCGAGGAGCCGCCGACGCCGCCGGGCAGCCAGCCGATCGCGGAGACCGCGCCCTTCTTCCCGCTCGCGGAGGCGCCGAGGCCGGCCTTGAGGGTGGCCAGCTCGCCCGCCTTGTGGTGCCGGGTGTAGCCGGTGGCGAGCTGTTCGGTCGTGCCGCCGGCGATCACGTCGTACTGCTCCGTGGCGCCCTTGCTCCAGTGGCCGTCCCACTGCTGGCTGAGCGAGCCGTCGGTGATCCGCGGGCCGAGGTGCCTGGTGCGCAGGCCCTCGTAGGAATCCAGCCACAGGCCGTAGCCGTAGGTGTTGCCGTCCGCCTCCACCGTGAATTCGACGGCGGCGAGCTCGGGCTTCGCGGCCTTGTCCGGGACGGTGATGTTCACCGGCTTCGCGGTGCGCGCGTCCAGGGTGACGGTGGTGTTCCCGGTGACGTCCAGTCTCGGCTGGGCGATCCAGTCGGCGCCCTTCCAGGTCTCCGGGTCGTCGCTCACGCGGATCGAGGAGTTGAGGATGTAACCGCCCTTGGGCAAGCGGACGGTGACGGTGCCGTCGGCCTCGTACGGAGTGACCCAGATGTCCTTGCCGAGGCCGGAGGTGCCGGCCAGGTCGGCCTCGTAGTTCGGGGTCGGTTCTCCGTCGCGGCCGATGACCTTCAGCGTGACCTCGTACGTCTCCACCTCTCGGTGTACGGCGACGGCGGTGCGGACGGTCTGCCCGCCGCCGTCCGCCGTGACGTACGCGGAGTAGGTGCCGTCGACGGTGCCGCCGAGCCTGGTGTCGGCGGTGAGGGCCACGGAGGCCTTGCCGCCCGCCGGGACGGTGACCGAGGTGGCGCCCAGCGTGAAGAAGTCCGCGGGGGCCGCCTCGCCCCTGGGGTCGGTCGCGGTCGACGTCAGCTTGAGCGTGACGTC
Organism: Streptomyces sp. WG5; assembly: GCF_049974565.1. NCBI lineage: Bacteria > Bacillati > Actinomycetota > Actinomycetes > Kitasatosporales > Streptomycetaceae > Streptomyces > Streptomyces sp. WG5. The sequence goes on from NZ_JBNGGC010000010.1 coordinate 43,773, forward strand.
CTCGGTGCCGAGGTTGCGGTAGGTCAGCTGCCTGGTGACCGGCTCGTCGTCGGTGTGCGGCCACTGCTGGGTGCCGAAGCCGGCCGACACCGGGTCGGCGATCACGGTCTGCCCGATCGCCCTGTCGACCTGGACGCGGCCCGAACCCTGCTGGAAGGGCGTGTACGCGCCGCCCTTCGCCGATCCCGTCAGCGCGCCCTTCAGCTCGGCGTACGTCCAGTCGGGGTGCTGCTGCTTGAGGAGGGCCGCGGCGCCCGCGACGTGCGGGGTCGCCATCGACGTACCGGAGATGGTGACGTATCCGGCGGGCTGCTCGCCCTCCTCCCCGGCGAGGACGCTGCCCTTGGCGGAGGCGGCGGTGATGTCGACGCCGGGGGCGGTCACATCGGGCTTGATCGCGCCGTCGAGGCCGGGGCCGGTGCTGGAGAAGGACGCGAGCTCGTCCCCGTCGTCGACCGCGCCGACGGTGAGGGCGGCGGCGGCGCTGCCCGGGGAGCCGACGGTGCGGTCGCCGAACTCGCCGTCGTTGCCGGCGGCGATGGCGAAGAGGATGCCCTTCTCCTCGGAGAGCCGGTTGACCTCGGCCTCCAGCGGGTCGGTCTCCGGGGTGTCGGCGCCGCCGAGGCTGAGGTTGATGACGTCGGCGCCCTGCGCGGCCGCCCACTCCATGCCGGCGAGGATGCCGGAGTCGTCACCGAAGCCGTCGTCGTCGAGCACCTTGCCGTTGAGCAGCTCGGCGCCGGGGGCCACGCCCTTGTACGCGGCGCCCGCCTTCGCGCCGGTGCCGGCGGCGGTGGAGGCGACGTGGGTGCCGTGGCCGTGCCTGTCGGTGGCGTCGGGCGAGAGGGAGAAGTTCTTGGACGCGACGACCTGGTTCTTCAGGTCGGGGTGGGTGGCGTCGACGCCGGTGTCCAGTACGGCGATCTTCACCCCCTTGCCGTCGTAGCCGGCGGCCCATGCCGTGGGGGTGCCGATCTGCGGGACGGACCGGTCGAGGCTGGCCCTGCGGACGCCGTCGAGCCAGACGTGCGCGATGCCGGAGGCGGTCCTCCCGCCGTCGGTGACCGCGTCCCACAGCTCGGGCGCGTCCTCGTGCGGGGTCTGTACGGCGTCGGCGTTCAGGGAGGTCAGGGAGCGGCGGAGGGTGCCCGCGTCGCGGACGTCGGCCTTGGTGGCCTTGGCGCCGCCCCGGTAGCCGACGATGACCTTCAGGCCGTTCCGCTGGGCCTTGCGGGTCGTCGCCTTGTTCAGCTCGGTGATGTCGAAGAGGCGCTGGTCCAGTCTGCCGGTGGCGACCAGGCGGGCGGCGTCGGCCGGGACCACGAAGGTGTGTCCGCCGGCTCTGCGGATCTGGACGGGTATGTGCTCACGGCCCTCGGCCCGCTCCAGGCCGACGACGCGGCCCTTGGCGTCGACCGCGACCCGGTCGCCGGTGATCAGTGTGACGCGGTGCCGGGCGGTGCCGGTGGCGGCCTGCGCGGCACCGGCCGGTACCGCCGCGGCGCGTGCGGGAGCCGCCGTGCCGTCCCCGTCCGCCGTCCGTGCCCCGTCCGCCGCGGCCGGGCCGGTCATGCCCGCCGCGAGGGCCACGGCGGCCGCCGTGGCCGTGACGGCCCTTTTCACTTGTCTGTGCAACGTTCCCCCTTGCGGAAGTACCGGGAGAATTCCCCGTTCACCCGGCCGGGGGTGGTCTCGCACGTGCGCGCCCCCCGGAGCTCGGAGTATGTCGAGGGGAGATCAACCGCTCAAGGGCGGAAGCGGCGGTGGCGGGGACGGTCGGGAAACCGCCTGCCCACTGTTACGAGACCGCCGTCCGGCGTTACGTGTCCGCGCGAACTCCGTGATGTACCGGGGGAGTTGAACGCCGGACGCCCGCCACCCCGGTGCGGGGCGACGGGCGTCGGACGGTGCGAAGTCGCTGTGCGGCGTGGTGCGTTCGGCGTCAGACCGCCGAACCCGCCTTCCACTGGGCCCAGTCCATGTTCCAGCCGTTGAGGCCGTTGTCCGGGGCGATGGTCTTGTCGCCGGTGTTCTGGACGACGACCACGTCACCGACGATGGAGTTGGTGTAGAACCAGGAGCCCGGCGTGTTCGGGTCGTCGGCGCCCTGGGTGTCGGCCAGACCCACGCAGCCGTGGCTGGTGTTGGCCTTGCCGAAGATGCCCTTGCCCCAGTAGTTGCCGTGGATGAAGGTGCCGGAGGTGCTCAGGCGCATGGCGTGGGGCACGTCCTTGATGTCGTACTCGCCCTCGCCGTCGTCGTCGGTGAAGCCGACGGTCGCGCCGTTCATCCGGGTCTCCTTGAACTTCTCGGAGATCACCATCTGGCCTTCGTAGGTCTTGTTCTCGGGGGAGCCGGCGGAGATCGGGATGGTCTTGACGGTCTTGCCGTCCTGCGTGACCTTCATCTGCTTGGTCTTCGCGTCGACGTACGAGACCTGGTTGCGGCCGATCTTGAAGGTGACCGACTTCTGCTGGACGCCGTAGACGCCCTCGGCGCCCTCGACCCCGTCGAGCGCCAGCTTGAGGGTGACGGTCGAGCCCTCCTGCCAGTAGTCCTGGGGGCGGCAGTCCATGCGCTGGGTGCTGAACCAGTGGCAGGAGACTTCCTGACCGCTGGTGGTGTTGACCGTGATGCCCTTCTGGACGGCGGCCTTGTCGGTGATCTCCTTGTCGAAGTTGATCGACACGGGCATGCCGACGCCGACGGTGGTGCCGTCGTCGGGGGTGAAGGTGCCGATGAAGCTGTTCTTCTGGGAGACCGTGGTGAACGAGGCGTTCTCGTGGGCGGCGCGGCCCTCCGAGTCCGTCGCGGTCGCCGTCACCTTGTAGGTGGTGGCCCGCTCCAGCTGGCCGCTGGGCTTCCAGCTGGTCTTGTCGGCGGATATCTCACCGCTGACCACGGTGCCGTCGTTGGCGGTCATCTTCACCTCGGTGAGCGTGCCCTTGCTCACCGTGACGCCCGCGGAGTTGTTGATGGAGGCGTTGTCCGAGTTGTCCTTGGGCGTGATCTCGATCTGGGCCTCGGACGCCTTCTTGGCCGCCGCCTTGTCGGCCTCGGCCTGCGAGGTCTTGCCGTCCCCACCCCCGGAGGTGTCGGCGTCGCTACTGGAACATGCCGTGAGTACCAGCACACCGCCGAGCAGTGCGGACGCGGCCACCAGGCCCTTGCGCCGCTTACCGTCCGTCATCACACGTTTCTCCATCGTTGCCGATTCCGGAAACCCCGAGATTCCCCGTCAAGAACTTCCAACGCTACGACCGCTTCGTCCCGTTCCACATCGCTCGCAGATGTGGGGCATACCACGTTCGCCGAGAAGAGGGGCGATGCGGGGGCCGGTCGGCGCGCCCCGTGAGACGACGAAACCCCGGGCGGTGGTTGCCGCCCGGGGTCACGTATTTCCCCACACTGCGTCAGCCGACCGTCATTTCATCGTCTTCCGGGTCGTTCTCGTCGCCATCTTCGTCGCCGAGGTCCCATTCGGGCGAATCGGGGTCGTAGTCGATCAGCTCGCTGCTCCAGGAGGCCTGCTGGAGGTCGACTCCGGGCACCTGGCTGACCAGGTCGAACGGGTCCACGAGATGGGCCAGCGCCTCGGCGGTGTCTTCCGTCACAGCGCGCTCGGCGTGGGCCCGTTCCGCGTCGGACAGATCGGCGTCGTCGGCGAGCGACTGCAGCGCGGCCCCGGTGACGGCCTCCTCGTCGTCGACCTCGAGAACGAGTTCGACGCGAATCCGTACAAATCGTGATGTCTCTGGAGTGCTCATGCCCGGAGCGTAAGGCCGGCCACTCCCGTGACTTTCGTGTGACCCGCGACTTTCACTAACATCTGCCCACACGGCCAATTCGCCAGCGCCACAAGGGGATCGATATTCCGTGTCATCCGCTCGCCGCCCGTTGCTGACCGCCGCCGCCGCAGGCGGCCTGCTGTGCGCCATGTGGTTCGTCCCGTCCGCGAACGCGACCCCCGACACACCCGTGCTCAATTCCGCGTTCACGAGCCCGTCCCCGCAGGTCACCGAGCAGGCCAGAGCCGCGTCCACGGGCACGGAGGTCACCGGTGAGGGCACGACCCGCCTGGCCGACACCGGAAGCTTCGACAGCACGCCGTACGTCGTCGGCGGCGCCCTCTGCCTCGGTCTCGGCGTCGGCTTCGTCGGGTATTCGGTGCGCCGGGAACGCCTCGGTCTTTGAGGGCGCTTGACGTTCTTTTGGATTCCTTGACCTGGCGGGTGCGTCGACCGCGCCGAGGTACCGACCGCGCCGAGGTAACGGCCATCCGGAGGTACCGACCGCGCCGAGGTAACGGCCATCCGGAGGTACCGACCGCGCGGAGGTAACGGCCATCCGGGGGCAACGCCCGTTCAGGGGCCGTGCCCGTTCGGAGGCGGCGCCGGGCAGCGCAGCGGGGCCCCGTCAGTCGTCCCGACGGGGCCCCGCGCGCTTCGCCGGTTCCGCTAGCGCAGCGGCCCGGTGACCGTCTCCGCCGCCGCGACCAGGTGCCCGGCGCGCACGAACGCGTCCGCCGCGGCGAGGTCGGGCGCCAGGTAGCGGTCCGGCCCGGGACCTTCGACACCGGCCGCCCGTACGGCGTCGATGACGGCCTGCGAGGCCGGGGCGGGGGTGAGGCCCTCGCGGAGCTCGATCGCGCGCGTGGCGGCGTACAGCTCGACGGCGATCACGCGCGTGAGGTTGTCGACGGCCGTGCGCAGCTTGCGCGCCGCCGACCAGCCCATCGACACGTGGTCCTCCTGCATCGCGGAGGACGGGATCGAGTCCGCCGAGGCGGGTACGGCCAGCCGCTTCAGCTCGCTGACCAGGGCGGCCTGCGTGTACTGGGCGATCATGAGGCCGGAGTCGACACCGGCGTCGTCGGCGAGGAACGGCGGCAGGCCGTGGCTGCGGTTCTTGTCGAGGAGCCGGTCGGTGCGCCGCTCGGTGATGGAGCCGAGGTCCGCGACGGCGACGGCGAGGAAGTCGAGGACGTAGGCGACCGGGGCGCCGTGGAAGTTGCCGTTCGACTCCACCCGCCCTCCCCCAGTGCCGAAAGCCTGGGAGGTACCCCCGGGCAGGACGACCGGATTGTCCACCGCCGACGCCAGTTCGCGCTCGGCGACCAGGCGCGCGTGGGCCATGGTGTCGCGTCCGGCGCCGGCGACCTGCGGGGCGCAGCGCACCGAGTAGGCGTCCTGGACGCGGGGAGCGTCGTCCTGGTGGTGCCCGGTCAGGCCGGAGCCCTTGAGCACGGCGAGCATGTTGGCGGCGCTGGCGGCCTGCCCGGGGTGCGGGCGGATGGCGTGCAGCTCGGGGGCGAGTACACGGTCGGTGCCGAGCAGGGCCTCCATGGTCAGCGCGGCGGTGATGTCGGCGGACCGGTAGAGGGTGTCGAGGTCGGCGAGGGCCATGACCAGCATGCCGAGCATGCCGTCGGTGCCGTTGAGGAGGGCGAGTCCCTCCTTCTCGCGCAGTTCGACCGGGGTGATCCCGTGTTCGGCGAGCAGCTCGCCGGCCGGCCGCACGGTGCCGTCGGGGCCCTCCGCGTCCCCCTCGCCCATGAGGGCGAGCGCGCAGTGCGAGAGCGGGGCGAGGTCGCCGGAGCAGCCGAGGGAGCCGTACTCGTGCACGACCGGGGTGATCCCGGCGTTCAGCACGTCCGCCATGGTCTGCGCGACCTCGGGGCGGACTCCGGTGTGCCCGGAGCAGACGGTCTTCAGCCGCAGGAACATCAGCGCGCGGACCACCTCGCGCTCGACGCGCGGCCCCATCCCGGCGGCGTGCGAGCGGACGATGTTGCGCTGCAACTGGGCCCGCAGGTCCGGGCTGATGTGCCGGGTCGCCAGGGCGCCGAAACCGGTGCTCACGCCGTACACGGGGTCCGGCTTCGCGGCCAGCGCGTCCACGATCCCGCGGGCCGCGGCCAGGGCGGCCACCGCGTCGTCGGAGAGCTCGACCCGGGCGCCGGCGCGCGCCACGGCGAGGACGTCGGACACCGTGACCCCGGAGGTCCCCACCACCACACTGTGCATATCCATATTCAGGAGCGTACGCACTGAATTCGATGATGTCACGAGGAGATACGTCACCAGCGGCCGCCCGGTTCACCCCTTACGGGTCCACCCCTTGCCGGGTCATCCCTTGCCGGATGCGCCCGTACCCCTTGCCCGCGCCGGCGCTACGGTGAGTGCCGCCCCCGGAAGCGCCTGCGCTCCCCGTCCTCCTCCCGGGACGGCTCGTCCGCGAGCCGCACGACGGGGTCGTCGGGTCCCTCGCGGCCGGCGACGACCGGGCCGGCCGACCGTTCGGCCTTGGCGCGGTACTGGGCGGCGTCGGCGAGCCGGAACAGCCGGCGGGCGGAGCGAACGGGCCCCACCGGGTCCTCCGTGGACGCGACCCCGCAGGCCACGCCGTCGCCGAGCTCCAGTTCGGCCGCCCGGCGGCACAGCTCCTCGGCCGCCTTGACCACCTCGTCGGCGGGCGGTCCGACCGCGAGGAGGCAGAACTCGTCACCGCCGAGCCGCGCCGCGAGCGCCCCCGGCAGCATCGCCCCGCACAGCGACAGCACCGAGCCGAAACGCTCCAGGAGCCGGTCGCCGACAGCGTGCCCGTGCGTGTCGTTCACCCGCTTGAGTCCGTTCAGATCGCATACGGCGAGACTGACGACGACGTCCTCCTCGCGGTGCCGCTCGACGGCCTCGTCCAACGCGGAGTCGACGGCACGGCGGTTGGCCAGCCCCGTGAGGGCGTCGGTGAACGCGAGGCGCCGGACCTCCTCCAGCCGTTCGGTCTGCGCGATCCCGGCGGCGACGACCGAGGCCAGCACGGTGGCGAAGTCGGCGTCGGAGCGCTCGAAGACCCGCTCCCCCACCGGACGGGCCACGTACAGCTCGCCCCAGGCGCGGCCGTGCAGCACGATCGGCGCGACCACACAGCAGCCGCGCCCCCGGCGGCGCAGCGCGGCGACGCGCTGATGGACGTATCCGGGACGCCCGGCGGCGGGCCCCTCGGCCGTCTCCACCCAGGCGTCGGGCTCACCGCCGCCGGCCCACCGCTCGTGCAGGAACTCGGTGATCTCCGCGAACTGGTGCACCGGGTAGGACTCGTCCTCCGGGAACTCCTCCTCGCCCTCGGCCAGCCGGCCGACGTTCACCAGGACGCGGAGGCGGCCCAGCTCGCGCTCCCACACCGACAGCGCGGCGAAGCTGCCGCCCAGCGCCAGGCACGTGCCGAGGGCCGCCGCCCGCCACGCGTCACGCGAGCTGTGCGCGGCGGCCATGCCCTGCGCCAACGCCACGACGGCCGCGAGCCGCCTGTCCTCACCCATCACTCCAGGCTAGGGAGATTCACGCCCGAACGGGACTCAAGCAGGGCGAACGGGGACGATCACCCTGCCGACACCGACACGGACACCCACACCGGCACGGGTACCCACACCCGATACGGACACGGGCACCGGCAGGGGCACGGACGCCCGGCCGCGGAGTGCCCTCACTCCCCCGGCCACCGCGGCGCCCGCTTCTCGTTGAACGCCGCCACCCCCTCCGCCCGGTCCCCCGAGAACGCCACCGAACGCCACGCCGCGTCCTCGACCTCCAGACCGGCCCGCAGATCCAGCCCGTGCCCGAGCCGCAGCGCCCGCTTGGCCGCCCGCAGCCCCACGGGCGAGTTCGCGGCCATCCGGGACGCCAGGTCCAGCGCCTCCGCCCGGTCCCGCCCCTCGTCGACCAGCTGGTCCACGAGCCCCAGCTCACGCGCTTCCCGGGCCTCCACCCGCCGCGCCGTGAAGACCAGCTCGGCGGCGCGCGCCGCCCCCACCCGCCTCGGCAGCAGCTGCGTACCGCCGCCGCCGGGAATCACCCCGACGGACACCTCGGGCAGCCCCACCACCGCCGTGGAGTCGGCCACGATCACGTCGCACGACAGCGCCAGCTCGAACCCGCCCCCCAGCGCGAACCCGTGCACGGCCGCGACCGTCGGCACCGGCAGCTCCAGCACCGCGGTGTACGCCGCCCGCGCCACCGGCCGCTGCCGCAGCAGATCGGCGTCGGAGAAGGAGTTGCGCTCCTTCAGGTCGGCCCCGACGCAGAACGCCCGCTCGTGGGTCGAGGTCAGCACCACCACCCGTACGCCCCGGTCCTCGCCCAGCGCCGCGCACGCCGCCCCGACGGACCGGGCCATCACGGTGGAGACGGCGTTCATGGCCTTCGGCCGGTCGAGCGCGAGCTCCGCGACATGCCCGTCCCCGTGCCGCCGCACCAGGACGAACTCTCCGAACCTCTCCTCGCTCATGGCACCCTCCGGTTAACGCGTGTTAACAATCGACCACCCGATCATCGCAGGCGGGCCCGCACGGCGGAAGGCCGGACGCGTCCGCGTGCCACCCCGCTCCGCCGCCCCGCGCCGCCCACCCGTTCGAGTGACATCCCGGCCGACCGCCGTACCCCGGCACGCGGGAGCGCCTAGCCTCGCTCCGCCACGGCGCGGCGGGGGCGCGTGCGCACCGGGGAGGAAACATGACGACGACCGGCACGTCCGGAACGACCGGTACGACAGGTACGACCGGCACACCGGCGGATCCGCAGCACCCGCGGGGACGCCGCGGCCGGCACCGCAGGCCCCGCCCCCGCAAGGCGGTCCTCGCCCTCGGCGGCCTCGCCCTGGCGGCCGGCACCCTGAGCGTCGTACACCTGGTGTCCGGGTCCGGCGGCGACGTGGGCGGGGTCGGCACCGAGGCCGGGCCGCGCGGGGAGGCGGGCGGGAGGCAGGGCGCCGCGTCGGACCGGACGACGACACCGGCAGCGGCGGGCACCACCGGTTCGCCCGGGGCGGGTCCGTCGGCGACTTCGGCCATGGGCGGCCCGAGCGGTCCCCCGGGGCCGGGACCGTCCGCGAACGGCCCGTCGGCCGCGCTCCCCTCCGCGACGACCGTCCCGGACACTCCGGACCCGGGCCGAGGAGCTCGGCCCCCTCTCACTCCGCAGCCGCCCCAGCGGCCACAGCCCGGACAGCCGCCCCGGTCCTCGCCGCCACCGCGGCCCGGTACCTCCGCGCCGCACCCCGCACCGGCCCCGTCACCGACCCGCGGCACGCCACCCGCGCCCGCCCCGGAACCCGGCAGCCCGGACCTGTGCGTGCCGGTCATCGGCCTGTGCGTGGACCGGGACCTGCTCGACGGCGACGACTGACGGCTGACGCTGACGGCTGCCCTCCGACGTCCGGCGCCCGACCCCGACGCCCGGCTACCGGCTGCTGACGGCTGCCGACGGGCTGATGAACAGCCGAGGCCGACAGCTCCGGCGACCCCCCACGACTCCCGGCGGCGCCCTACGGCTCCCCGCCGCCGCCCCGCCGCGTGAGCAGCCAGGGCTCGACCACGCCGAGGCCGCGCACCGGCCGCTGCCACATCGGCTGGAGCGCGAAGCGGTACGCGGGCGGCTCCTCACCCTCCTTCTCCGCCGCGGCGGCCTCCTCGGCCGCCGCCGCCTCCGAGGCCGGGGCGTCCCGGGTACGGATCAGCTCCTCCGCGAAGGCGGCGTCGACGAGGACGGCGTCCCGGGGGGCTATCGAGGTCAGCCGGGAGGCCAGGTTGACGGTCGTGCCGAAGACATCGCCCATCCGGGTGGTTACCGTGCCGAAGGCTATGCCGACGCGCAGCTCCGGCATGGTCTCGTCGTTCGCCATCGTCTCGATGAGGCGCAGCGCGATCTCGGCCGCCGTGCCGGCGTCGTCGGCGGCGTAGAGCACCTCGTCGCCGAGGGTCTTGATCAGCCGTCCGCCGCGGGCGGCCACCAGGTCGGCGGCGGTGGTCTCGAAGGCCTCGACCAGCTCGCCGAGCTCCTCCTCCTCCATCCGGCGGGTCAGCCGGGTGAAGCCGACCAGGTCCGCGAAGCCGACCGCGAGACGCCGGTCCACCATCTCCTCGTCGTCACCGGCCTGGACGACCCGGCCGGCCGAGGCGGCGAGCTGGCGCCGCCAGACGTAGACGAGGAACTCCTGCAGCTCGGGCAGGAGCAGCTCGACGATGGGGTACGTCACCTCGGTGCGGGTCATCCCGGGCTCCGGAGGCTCGGTCAGGCCCTCCAGGAAGGAGTCGATCTGCCACTCGGCCAACCGGGCCGTGGTCTGCCCGGTGGACCGGGCCACCTGCACCGCCATGGCCTCGCTGAGCAGCCCCGCCTCCACCAGGCCGGCCAGGCGCCGCAGGGCGAGGACGTCGGCCTCCGTGAGCGCCTTCACCTGGTTGATGTCGGCGAAGCCCATGGCCCGCCAGAACCGGGTGGCCAGTTCCATGGAGACGCCCGCGCTGCGGGCGGCCTGGAAGGGGGTGTAGCGGCGCTCGGCGCCCAGGATGAGCCCTTCGAGGCGCAGCGCGAGCGGATCCTCGCCGGAGTCGCCGGAGTCGGCGGACCCCGGGCCGGGCTCGGGGTCCACCCGGCCGTCCCCGTCCGCGCCGGAGCCCGTGTCGTCGACGGTCACGCCTGCTGCCCTTCCGATCTGCTGCGGTCAGGTTCGACCGGCCCCAACTTTACGTCAGGTGTGCCCCAGCTCACTCCCGACGAGCCTCCGGCCGCAGCCTGCGGGCACCCGGGCGACGGGGGCCGCACGGGCGGGCGTGCTCACGCCGGCCGCAGGTGCACGATGTCCCCCGCCCCCACCGGCTCCTGCACCCCCGCCTCCGTGGCCAGGACCAGCCTGCCGTCGCCGTCCACGGCCACCGCCTCCCCCACGAGCGACCGCTCCCCCGGGAGCTCCGCGCGCACCGTCCGCCCGAGCGTCGCGCACCCCGCCGCGTATGTCTCCTGCAGTCCACTGGCCGCCGGGTCGCCCCCCGCCGCCCGCCACCGTCCGTACCAGTCCTCCAGCGACCGCAGCACCCCGCGCAGCAGGGGGTCCCGGTCGGTGCTCACGGCCCCGGCCAGCGCCAGCGACCCGGCCCGGGCCACCGGGAGTTCGTCCGCCCGCAGGCTGACGTTGATGCCGACGCCGACGACGACCCCGTCGTCACCGGCCCGTTCGGCGAGGATGCCGCCCGCCTTGCGTTCCTCGTCGCCGACCGTCACCAGCAGGTCGTTGGGCCACTTCAGGGCCGTGTCGACGCCGGCGGCCCGGGACAGCGCGGTCGCGACGGCGACACCGGTGAGCAGCGGCAGCCAGCCCCAGCGGGCCACGGGCACCTCGGCGGGCCGCAGCAGTACGGAGAAGAAGAGTCCGGAGCGGGCCGGTGCCGTCCACTGCCGGTCCAGGCGGCCCCGCGCGGCGGTCTGCTCCTCGGCGACGAGGACGATGCCCTCCGCCTGCTTCCCCTCGGCGGCGCGGGCCACGAGGTCGGAGTTGGTGGAGCCGGTGCGCTGCACCACGTCCACCTGCCGCCACAGTCCGCCCTCCCGTACCAGCCCGCGGCGCAGGGCCGTGGTGTTGAGGGGCGGCCGGTCCAGGTCGGACCACCGGTCGCGGGAGGAGTCAGAGGCATCTCGGGGCGTCATGCAAGCCACGATAGGTGTGGGAAACACCGCACTGCCGATCGGAAGGCCCCCCACTACTCTACGGATGAGTAACCGTCCGCACCCGTTTGAGCAGGCAGGGAGCCGCATCCCGATGTCCGAGCCGGAAGAGCAGCAGCCCGACATCCACACGACCGCGGGCAAGCTCGCGGATCTCAGGCGCCGTATCGAGGAAGCGACACACGCCGGTTCGGAACGCGCCGTCGAGAAGCAGCACGCCAAGGGCAAGCTGACGGCCCGTGAGCGCATCGCCCTCCTGCTCGACGAGGGATCCTTCGTCGAGCTGGACGAGTTCGCCCGGCACCGCTCCACCAGCTTCGGCCTCGACGCCAACCGCCCCTACGGTGACGGGGTCGTCACCGGGTACGGCACCGTCGACGGCCGTCCCGTCGCCGTCTTCTCGCAGGACTTCACGGTCTTCGGCGGGGCGCTGGGCGAGGTCTACGGCCAGAAGATCGTCAAGGTGATGGACTTCGCGCTGAAGACCGGCTGCCCGGTCATCGGCATCAACGACTCCGGCGGCGCCCGTATCCAGGAGGGCGTGGCCTCGCTCGGGGCGTACGGCGAGATCTTCCGCCGCAACACCCACGCCTCGGGCGTGATCCCGCAGATCAGCCTGGTCGTCGGCCCGTGCGCGGGCGGCGCGGTCTACTCCCCCGCGATCACCGACTTCACGGTCATGGTCGACCAGACCTCGCACATGTTCATCACCGGCCCGGACGTCATCAAGACGGTCACCGGCGAGGACGTCGGCTTCGAGGAGCTGGGCGGCGCCCGCACCCACAACACCGCCTCCGGCGTGGCCCACCACATGGCGGGCGACGAGAAGGACGCCGTCGAGTACGTCAAGCAGCTGCTGTCGTACCTGCCGTCCAACAACCTCTCCGACCCGCCCGCCTTCCCCGAGGAGGCCGACCTCGCCGTCACCGACGAGGACGCCGAGCTGGACGTGCTCGTCCCGGACTCGGCGAACCAGCCGTACGACATGCACACCGTCATCGAGCACGTCCTCGACGACGCCGAGTTCCTCGAGACGCAGCCGCTGTTCGCGCCGAACATCCTCACCGGCTTCGGCCGCGTCGAGGGCCGTCCGGTCGGTGTCGTCGCCAACCAGCCGATGCAGTTCGCCGGGTGCCTGGACATCACCGCGTCCGAGAAGGCGGCCCGCTTCGTGCGCACCTGCGACGCCTTCAACGTGCCCGTCCTGACCTTCGTGGACGTCCCCGGCTTCCTGCCGGGCGTCGACCAGGAGCACGACGGCATCATCCGCCGCGGCGCCAAGCTGATCTTCGCCTACGCCGAGGCCACCGTCCCGCTCATCACGGTCATCACCCGCAAGGCCTTCGGCGGCGCCTACGACGTCATGGGCTCCAAGCACCTGGGCGCCGACCTCAACCTGGCCTGGCCCACCGCCCAGATCGCCGTCATGGGCGCCCAGGGCGCGGTCAACATCCTGCACCGCCGCACCATCACCGAGGCGGACGACGCCGAGGCCACCCGGGCGCGGCTGGTGCAGGAGTACGAGGACGCCCTCCTCAACCCCTACACGGCAGCCGAACGCGGCTACGTCGACGCGGTGATCATGCCGTCCGACACCCGCCGCCACATCGTCCGGGGCCTGCGTCAGCTGCGGACGAAGCGGGAATCCCTCCCCCCGAAGAAGCACGGCAACATCCCCCTGTAAGGAGCCTGACGTGATCAAGGTCGTACGGGGCAACCCCACCCCGGAGGAGCTGGCCGCCGCTCTGGCGGTGGTCCGCGCCCGCGCCGCGACGGCAGCCGCCGAGCCGTCCGGCGCGGAGGGCCCGCGCGACGCGTGGTCCGACCCGTCCCGCATCGCGGGCCGCCGTCTGCCCCACCCGGGCCCGGTGTCCTGGGGCCGCACCTACTGGCCGAGCTGAGGAACAGGCCCCAGGGGGGCGCGAGGCCCTGTCGCCAGGTGGCCCCGCCGCGTGAGCGCACGGCACGGCAGCCCCGCGCCCCGAATGAGTACCCGTACTCAAGCGCCGCCCCCTGCCCGGGCCCCACGCTGGTGACATGCTGTGGTCCGACCCCGAGAACGAGCCGCCCGAGGAACTGCGCGACATGCAGAACATGCTGCGGCGGCTGAGTGTCTTCCTGGCGGTGGCCATGGTCCTCGCGATGATCGTCATCGGCCCGAGCTGAGGCGCCGGCGTCCCGGGCGCCCCCGGCTCCGCCGATACCCTGGTCCCATGACAGACCAGCAGCCGCGCCGCCGACTCGTCCTCGCCTCCCAGTCCCCGGCCCGGCTCGGCCTGCTCCGCCAGGCCGGGCTCGCCCCCGAGGTGCTCGTGAGCGGCGTCGACGAGGACGCCGTCACCGCGCCCACCCCCGCCGAGCTGGCCCTCGCCCTCGCCGAGGCCAAGGCCTCCGTCGTGGCCGCGAAGCCCGAGGTGCACGGCGCCCTGGTGATCGGCTGCGACTCGGTGCTCGACCTGGACGGCCAGGCCCTGGGCAAGCCGGCGGACGCCGAGGAGGCCACCGCCCGCTGGAAGGCGATGCGCGGACGGGCGGGCACGCTCCAGACCGGGCACTGCGTCTGGGACACCGCCTCCGGCCGCCACGTCTCGGCCACCGCCTCCACCGTCGTCCGCTTCGGTGAGCCGACCGACGAGGAGATCGCGGCCTACGTGGCCTCCGGCGAGCCCCTGTACGTCGCCGGGGCCTTCACCCTGGACGGCCGCTCGGCCCCGTTCGTCGACGGCATCGAGGGCGACCACGGGAACGTGATCGGCATCAGCCTGCCCCTCGTACGGCGGCTGCTCGCCGAGCTCGGGGTCGGCATCACGGAGTTGTGGGCGCCGACGGCGGGCTGACCGGGGAGCCGTCGTCGCCCCCGCGGTCCGCGGGGCGCCCGGCCGCGGGCTCCCGGCCCGCGTCGGAGGCCGTCAGCAGCAGCACGATCAGGGCGAGCACGACGACCATGAACAGGAAGACCCGCGGGCCAGCCAGTCCCCAGGTGACGGCACCGAGCAGTCCGTGCACCACGGCGGCGCTGACCAGCAGGATCCGGCCGGGGCCCGCGGGCGGACGGTCGCGCAGTGCCACGAGCAGGGCGACCAGCCCGCACAGGGCGAAGTAGAGCCCGAAGACGACACCGCCGACCTTCGACGACACGGACATCGCGTCCGGGTCGAGACCGGCCAGGGACATGTTCTGCCGGTCGACGACGACCCCGAGGAACCAGTTCAGCGCCGCGACACCGGCCGCCTCCGCGAAGAGCACGACCGCCACGGTCCACGCCACCGGTTTGCGCACTGTCACCGGTCCCCGCCCCCTTTCGGCCGCTGCCGCACAGCACGGCCGGTCGCGCCGGGCACGCCCGCCCGCCGCCCGGCCCGCCACCCCCACGAGGAGGTTCTCCGGACCGTGCGTCTTCTTCGGCATCCGGAACGCTACTAACGGGTAAACCTCGCGACAAGAGGTCTGCGCCGGGCAAAGAATCATTGGGCCATTCGTAGGGACTCCACAAAGAAACCCGGTGGCACGCAGCACCCTCTTACAGAGACCTTGCCCACACCGGGGGGCTAGGGTTTCTCCGAGGAGTCCTGCGTATCGCGGTACGACAAGGGATTTCGCGGGTCGAGCGAGCCTCGAATCACGCTCCGTGTGGGCAAGCTCACCATTGGGGACGGGTCGAAGTGTCGTGTCGGCAGTCCCTAAACTCGGCTTGTTTCAAGGAGGGAGCCTCAATCGTGCGCAAGGTGCTCATCGCCAACCGTGGCGAAATCGCTGTCCGCGTGGCCCGGGCCTGCCGGGACGCCGGGATCGCGAGCGTGGCCGTCTACGCGGACCCGGACCGGGACGCTCTGCATGTCCGCGCCGCTGATGAGGCGTTCGCCCTGGGTGGTGACACCCCCGCCACCAGCTACCTGGACATCAAGAAGGTACTGAAGGCGGCGCGCGAGTCGGGCGCGGACGCCATCCACCCCGGCTACGGATTCCTGTCGGAGAACGCCGAATTCGCCCAGGCCGTCCTGGACGCCGGCCTGATCTGGATCGGCCCGCCCCCGCAGGCCATCCGCGACCTGGGCGACAAGGTCGCCGCCCGCCACATCGCCCAGCGGGCCGGCGCCCCGCTGGTCGCGGGCACCCCGGACCCGGTCTCGGGCGCGGACGAGGTCGTCGCCTTCGCCGAGGAGCACGGTCTGCCGATCGCGATCAAGGCGGCGTTCGGCGGCGGCGGCCGCGGCCTGAAGGTCGCCCGCACCCTCGAAGAGGTCCCCGAGCTGTACGACTCCGCCGTCCGTGAGGCGGTGGCCGCGTTCGGCCGCGGGGAGTGCTTCGTCGAGCGCTACCTGGACAAGCCCCGCCACGTGGAGACCCAGTGCCTGGCCGACCAGCACGGCAACGTGGTCGTCGTCTCCACCCGTGACTGCTCGCTCCAGCGCCGCCACCAGAAGCTGGTGGAGGAGGCCCCGGCCCCCTTCCTGTCCGACGCGCAGATGAAGGAGCTGTACGCGGCCTCCAAGGCGATCCTGAAGGAGGCCGGGTACGTCGGTGCCGGCACCGTGGAGTTCCTGGTCGGCGTGGACGGCACGATCTCCTTCCTGGAGGTCAACACCCGGCTCCAGGTCGAGCACCCGGTCACCGAGGAGGTCGCCGGTATCGACCTGGTCCGCGAGATGTTCCGCATCGCCGACGGCGAGGAACTCGGCTACGGCGACCCCGCCCTGCGCGGTCACTCCTTCGAGTTCCGCATCAACGGCGAGGACCCCGGCCGGGGCTTCCTCCCCGCCCCCGGCACCGTCACCGCCTTCAACCCGCCGACCGGCCCCGGTGTCCGCCTGGACGCGGGCGTGGAGTCCGGGTCGGTGATCGGCCCGGCGTGGGACTCCCTGCTCGCGAAGCTGATCGTGACGGGCCGCACCCGCGCCGAGGCCCTCCAGCGTGCCGCCCGCGCCCTGGAGGAGTTCCAGGTCGAGGGCATGGCGACGGCGATCCCGTTCCACCGTGCGGTGGTCCGGGACCCGGCCTTCGCCCCGGAGCTGACCGGCTCCACCGATCCGTTCACGGTCCACACCCGCTGGATCGAGACGGAGTTCGTCAACGAGATCAAGCCCTTCACCGCGCCGGCCGGCACCGAGGCCGACGAGGAGTCCGGTCGGGAGACGGTGGTCGTCGAGGTCGGCGGCAAGCGTCTGGAGGTCTCCCTCCCCTCGTCCCTCGGCATGAGCCTGGCCCGCACCGGTCTGGCGGCCGGCGCCAAGACCAAGCGGCGCGCGGCGAGGAAGTCCGGCCCGGCGGCCTCGGGCGACACCCTCGCCTCCCCGATGCAGGGCACCATCGTGAAGATCGCGGTGGAGGAGGGCCAGGAAGTCCAGGAAGGCGACCTGATCGTCGTTCTGGAGGCCATGAAGATGGAACAGCCTCTCAACGCCCACAAGTCCGGCACCGTCAAGGGCCTGGGCGCCGAGGTCGGCGCGTCCGTCACGTCGGGCGCGGCGATCTGCGAGATCAAGGACTGAGCGAAGGGCCGAGCGTCGGGCCCGGTGTGGGCCCGGCGGAGGCCTGCCGAAGGCCCGACGAGGGTCTGGCGAAGGCCCGACGAGGGTCTGGCGAAGGCCCGGCGAGGGTCTGGCGAAGGCCCGGCGAAGGCCCGGCGAAGGCCCGACGAGGGCCGACGACCGTACGCACGTCCGGGGCGGCGCCCGGTGGACCACAGCGGTCCGCCGGGCGCCCTCGCCGTTGGTGCCGGAGGACGCGACGGACCGTGCGGTGGCTCAGCGTCGGCGCATGTCCGCGACGCGTGCCCGTTCCGCCCCGGCGTTCTGCTCACCCAGGGCCGTTGCCGACCGCAGGCCGGCCGCGGCGCCCGGGACCTGACGGCGCGGCCCCGGAAGCGGCACGTCCCGGCGCTGCTGACGTGGTGGGACGGCATCGCTTCCGGAGGTCCCCGAGACCCCCTGGGCCGCGGGGCCTCCCGAGCCGTTCGCCGCTCCCGCCGACGCCCCGGTCACGGCGATCTGCACGCCCTGGTCGGCCAGGGCCTGGAGCTCGGTGGCGGCGCGGTCGTCGTGGGCGGCCGGCTCGTCCGTGACCAGGCGGGTGATGAGGTCCGTGGGCACGGTCTGGAACATGGTGTCCGTGCCCAGCTTGGAGTGGTCGGCGAGGACGACGACCTCGGCGGCGGCCTGCACCAGCGCGCGGTCGACGGACGCCGACAGCATGTTGGACGTGGACAGCCCCCGCTCCGCCGTCAGTCCGCTCCCGGACAGGAAGGCCTTGGACACCCGCAAACCTTGCAGGGACTGCTCGGCGCCCGAACCGACCAGGGCGTAGTTGGACCCCCGCAGGGTGCCGCCGGTCATCACGACCTCGACCCGGTTGGCGTGGGCGAGGGCCTGGGCGACGAGCAGCGAGTTGGTGACGACGGTCAGGCCGGGCACCCGCGCGAGCCGGCGGGCCAGCTCCTGCGTGGTGGTGCCGGCCCCCACCACGATGGCCTCGCCCTCTTCGACGAAGCCCGCGGCGAGGTCGGCGATGGCCGTCTTCTCGGCGGTCGCGAGATGGGACTTCTGCGGGAAGCCGGACTCTCGCGTGAAGCCACCCGGCAGTACCGCACCACCGTGCCGGCGGTCGAGGAGTCCTTCTGCCTCCAGTGCGCGCACGTCCCGCCGTACGGTCACTTCGGAGGTCTGGACGACGCGGGCGAGCTCACGGAGCGACACGGCCCCGTTCGCTCGCACCATTTCGAGGATCAATTGGCGACGTTCTGCAGCGAACACGAAACTGACAGTAACCCCAACGACCGTCTGCTTTCAGCAGTATGCGCCGAATAACAGAAGTTGTTCGCAGGGCAGGGCGGGAAGTGGTATATGCGCCTACACCGGCCGCCTATGCCGTCCACACACGCGGCAACTCCCCGTGACCAGCGGGGATCCGGTTCCGGCCGTGCGCTCCCGCCCTAGCCCTCCCCGCCGGCCTTCCGCGTGTGCAGCTGCCGTGCCACCTCGGCGATCGACCCCGAAAGAGAGGGGTACACGGTGAAGGCGTTCGCGATCTGTTCGACCGTCAGGTTGTTGTCGACCGCGATCGAGATGGGATGGATGAGTTCCGAGGCGCGCGGCGCCACCACGACGCCGCCCACCACGATCTCGGTGCCCGGCCGGCAGAAGATCTTGACGAAGCCGTCCCGGATGCCCTGCATCTTGGCCCGGGGGTTGCGCAGCAGCGGCAGCTTGACGACGCGGGCGTCGATCCGGCCGGCGTCGACGTCCGCCTGCGAGTACCCGACCGTGGCGATCTCGGGGTCGGTGAAGACGTTGGACGAGACGGTCTTCAGGTTGAGCGGGGTCACGGCGTCGCCCAGGAAGTGGTACATGGCGATACGCCCCTGCATGGCGGCGACCGAGGCGAGCGCGAAGACGCCGGTCACGTCGCCGGCGGCGTACACGCCGGGAGCGGAGGTCCGCGACACCCGGTCGGTCCGGATGTGTCCGGAGTCCTTGAGCTTGACCCCGGCCTCCTCCAGTCCCATCCCCTCGGTGTTGGGAATGGCGCCCACGGCCACCAGGCAGTGCGATCCGGTGATCACGCGCCCGTCGGCGAGCGTCACCTCCACCCGGTCCCCGACGCGCTTCGCGGACTGGGCCCGCGACCGCGACATGACGTTCATGCCGCGCCGCCGGAACACGTCCTCCAGCACGGCGGCGGCGTCCGGGTCCTCGCCGGGCAGCACCCGGTCCCGCGACGACACGAGCGTCACGCGCGACCCGAGGGCCTGATAGGCGCCGGCGAACTCGGCACCGGTCACACCGGACCCGATGACGATGAGCTCCTCGGGCAGCTCCTCGAGGTCGTACACCTGGGTCCAGTTCAGGATCCGCTCGCCGTCGGGCCGGGCGTCGGGCAGCTCACGGGGATGCCCGCCGGTCGCGATGAGCACCGCGTCCGCGGTGAGCGTCTCCTCGCTCCCGTCGGCGGCGCGCACCACGACCTTCCGCGACCCGTCGAGCGCCTGCATGCCCTCCAGCCGCCCGCGCCCGCGCACGACCCGCGCCCCGGCACGCGTCACGGAGGCGGTGATGTCGTGCGACTGCGCCAGCGCGAGCCGCTTCACACGCCGGTTGACCTTCCCCAGGTCCACGCCGACCACCCGGGCGGTCTGCTCCATGGGCGGGGTGTCGTCGGCGACGATGATCCCCAGCTCTTCGTACGACGAGTCGAAGGTGGTCATCACCTCGGCCGTGGCGATCAGGGTCTTGGACGGCACGCAGTCGGTCAGCACCGACGCCCCGCCCAGACCGTCGCAGTCGACGACGGTCACCTCCGCGCCGAGCTGCGCGGCCACCAGCGCCGCTTCGTATCCGCCGGGTCCGCCGCCAATGATCACGATCCGAGTCACGTACTCCATTGTCCCGCACCCTTCAACGTGGGGCCGCCCGGGGGCACGTCTGTTGCGAGAGCGGCGCCCGGGAGGCCTGCCGTACCCTCTCCCCATGTCGCTCTACGCCGCTTACGCCGGCAACCTCGACGCGCGGTTGATGACCCGCCGCGCCCCGCACTCGCCGCTGCGCGCCACCGGCTGGCTGAACGGGTGGCGGCTGACCTTCGGGGGCGAGCACATGGGCTGGGAGGGCGCGCTCGCGACCCTCGTCGAGGACCCGATCTCCCAGGTCTTCGTGGCCCTCTACGACATCGCCCCGATGGACGAGGAGTCGATGGACCGCTGGGAGGGCGTGGGGCTGGACATATACCGCCGTACGCGCGTACGCGTCCACACCCTGGAGGGTGAAGAGGGCGCCTGGACCTACGTCCTGAACGCCTACGAGGGCGGCCTGCCCTCCGCCCGCTACCTGGGTGAGGTCGCGGACGCCGCGGAATCGGCCGGCGCGCCGCACGACTACGTCATGGAGCTCCGCAAGCGCCCCTGCTGAACGCCGGCCCCCGCCCGGTCCCCGATCCGCGTCGGTCCTCCGGTCCGCCCGGTCCTTCGTCGGAAACGACAGGACAACGATCGGAATCCCGTGAGCTCTGTCATCTACGCGCGTAGCCGCAAACCGGCTACCCTCTTCGGCGTGAACGCATCTCTTCTTCCGGACGACATCCAGGGCGCCACTCCAGTAGACCCGAGGGCCGCCGCCGACGCCGCCGCGGCCCGTCTGCGCGAACTCACCGGCGCCGAGACCCACGACGTCGCCCTCGTGATGGGCTCCGGCTGGGCACCGGCCGTGGACGCCCTGGGCGATCCCGAGGCCGATCTCCAGGTCACCGACCTCCCCGGCTTCCCGAAGCCGGCGGTGGAGGGACACGGCGGCAGGGTCCGCTCGTACTCCATCGGTGACAAGCGCGCGCTGGTCTTCCTGGGCCGCACCCACTACTACGAGGGTCACGGGGTGGCCGCCGTCGCCCACGGCGTCCGCACGGCCGTCGCCGCCGGCGCCAAGACGATCATCCTGACCAACGGCTGCGGCGGCCTGCGCGAGGGCATGCGCCCCGGCCAGCCGGTCCTGATCGGCGACCACATCAACCTCACCGCCACCTCCCCGATCGTCGGCGCGAACTTCGTCGACCTGACGGACCTCTACTCCCCCCGCCTGCGCGCCCTCTGCAAGGAGGTCGACCCCACGCTGGAGGAGGGCGTCTACGCCCAGTTCCCCGGCCCGCACTACGAGACGCCGGCCGAGATCCGCATGGCCCGCGTCATCGGGGCCGACCTGGTGGGCATGTCGACCGTCCTGGAGGCGATCGCCGCCCGCGAGGCCGGCGCGGAGGTGCTGGGCATCTCGCTGGTGACCAACCTCGCGGCGGGCATGACCGGGGAGCCCCTCAACCACGAGGAGGTCCTGCAGGCGGGCCGCGACTCCGCCGCCCGGATGGGGTCGCTGCTGGCGCAGGTGCTGGGACGGCTGTAGGCCGGGCTCGCTTCCCCTGCGCGTACGGCGCCGGTGACGTCGCCCGGTTTCCCCGTCGTACCGGCGTGGGTGCGGGCGCCGGGGACGGGTCGCGCGGCCCGGCGCCGCGGGGTGCCGCCGCGCCCGCCCGTGCCGCCCCAGCGGCACGACTGCCCGCAGCCGCGCGGGACAGCGGCCCGCCTCCGGCCGGCGCGGCGGGACGGCCCGCGGGCGGGCGGGACGGCGCGGGCCCACCCGGGTGCGCACCCCGCGTGGACGGGCAGCCGCGTACGGCGGGCAGGGGCCGTGCCGGGGGCTGTCCGCCCGCAGCGGCCGGCGCGTCGGCACGGTCCCCTTCTGCGGCGCACGGCCCACCGATGTCCGCGCCGTTCCGAGGACGGACACCCCCGGCGCGGCCCCGGGCCCCAGGACCACGCACCGCGCAACGCGCGCCCCCACCGGAGCGGCACCGGCCGCCGCAGGCCCCCCACCGCACCGCACCGCATCCTCACCACCTACCGACACACGAGAGGCTGACCGACGTGCACGACGACGACCTCCTCGCCCGGGCCAGGGCATGGCTGGCCGAGGACCCCGACGCGGACACCCGCGCGGAACTCGCCGAGCTCATCGACGCCGAGGACCACGCCGAGCTCACCGCACGCTTCTCCGGCACCCTCCAGTTCGGCACCGCGGGCCTGCGGGGCGAGCTCGGCGCCGGTCCGATGCGCATGAACCGCGCCGTCGTCGTCCGGGCCGCCGCCGGCCTCGCCGCGTACCTGAAGAAGCAGGGCGCCGCCCAGGGGGACGACGACGCCGGCCTGGTCGTCGTCGGCTACGACGCCCGCCACAAGTCCGAGGACTTCGCCCGGGACACCGCCGCGGTGATCACCGGCGCCGGCCTCCGGGCGGCCGTCCTCCCCCGCCCCCTCCCCACCCCCGTCCTCGCCTTCGCCGTCCGGCACCTCGGCGCGGTCGCCGGCGTGGAGGTCACCGCCAGCCACAACCCGCCCCGCGACAACGGCTACAAGGTCTACCTCGGCGACGGCTCGCAGATCGTGCCCCCCGCCGACGCCGAGATCGCCGCGGAGATCGACGCCGTACGCTCCCTGGACGACGTGCCCCGCCCCGAGGCCGGCTGGCAGATCCTCGACGACTCCGTCCTGGACGCCTACCTCGCCCGCACGGACGCGGTCCTCTCCGAGGGCTCCCCGCGCACCGCCCGCACCGTCTACACCGCGATGCACGGCGTCGGCAAGGACACCCTCCTCGCGGCCTTCGCCCGCGCCGGCTTCCCGGAGCCCGTCCTCGTCGCCGAGCAGGCCGAGCCCGACCCGGACTTCCCCACCGTCGCCTTCCCCAACCCGGAAGAGCCCGGCGCGATGGACCTCGCCTTCGCGAAGGCCCGTGAGACCGGCCCCGACCTGGTCATCGCCAACGACCCGGACGCCGACCGCCTCGCCGTCGCCGTCAAGGACGGCGCCGACTGGCGCATGCTCCGCGGTGACGAGGTCGGCGCCCTCCTCGCCGCCCACCTGGTCGGCCGCGGAGCGCGCGGCACCTTCGCGGAGTCGATCGTCTCCTCCTCCCTCCTCGGCCGCATCGCCGGGAAGGCGGGCCTCCCGTACGAGGAGACCCTCACCGGCTTCAAGTGGATCGCCCGCGTCGAGGGCCTGCGCTACGGCTACGAGGAGGCCCTCGGCTACTGCGTCGACCCCGAGGGCGTACGCGACAAGGACGGCATCAGCGCGGCCCTCCTGATCACGGAACTCGCCTCCGCCCTCAAGGAGACCGGCCGTACCCTCCCGGGCCTCCTCGACGACCTCGCCGTCGAGCACGGCCTGCACGCCACCGACCAGCTCTCGGTCCGCGTCGAGGACCTCTCCGTCATCGCCGCCGCGATGCGGCGCCTGCGCGAACAGCCCCCCGCCCTCCTCGCGGGCCTCCCCGTCACGAAGGCCGAGGACCTCTCCCGGGGCACGGACACGCTGCCGCCCACGGACGGCCTGCGTTACACCCTCGACGGCGCCCGGGTGATCGTCCGCCCGAGCGGCACGGAGCCCAAGCTGAAGTGCTACCTGGAGGTGGTCGTCCCGGTCACGGCGCACGCCGACCTCCCCGGAGCCCGCGCGACGGCGGCGGACCTGCTGGCCGCCCTCAAGCGGGACCTGTCGGCGGCGGCGGGCATCTGACCGCGCGAGCCTGATCACCCGGCCCTGACGGGGTGCTCCCACCCGGAGGCACCCCGTCAGGTGATGTCGCGGTTTCCCTTCTCCTCCTGCCCGTCGCCCCGGCCCCTCCAGAGCGGTGCCGGCCGCGCCCGGGCCGGCACGCGATCGTCAGCCCGTCCCCAGCAGCACCGCGAGCAGCACCGCCCCGGCCGCCGCCGGCGCGACGACCTCGTAGGCCCAGCGCACCGTCACCTCGCCCTGGGAGGTGTCGGCCGGCTTCCGCGCCTCCAGCGTCTCGCGCAGGTCGTCCATGACCTTGTCGGTCTCCGCCCGCACCGGCCCGTCCGCCGCGGCGGGCCCGGCGCCGCCCCGCGCACCGCCCCCGCCGAGACCGCCGAGCATCCCAGCGCGTCCCTGGCCGCCCCCGGAGGTCCGCCGCGTCTCCCGTCGCGCGGCCTTCTTCCGGGCGCGCAGCGAGACGGGAATGGACCACAGCTGGTACTTGTCGCCGGACTCGGTGAAGACCTCGTTGGAGTAGCCGGACCGGAAGGAGGCGACCTGCCCCCAGGGCAGCACGATCACCCGGAAGGGATTGCGCACGCGCAGCCGGTCGTCGCCCGCGAAGACGGCGGGCCGCACGGTGTAGGCGGCGATGAGCGGCACGAGGAAGAGCAGCGCCGCGAGGGCCAGCCAGGGCGTGCGCCCCTCGCCCGCGACCAGGGCGTCGATGCCGAGCCACAGGGCGAGGGCGAGCAGCAGGACTCCGCCGGCGAGGCCCGCGGGCGAGCGGTAGATCCGGTCCTTCGACACGGGTACCGGCGGCTGCGGCGGTGGTGACTGGGACTCCGGGGTCGTCATGGTGCCGATTGTGCCCGACGGTCCCGGCGGCGCTCATCGGTGGTGCCGGTCCACGGAACGAGCGCGCGGGGCTGTACAGCCGCTACGCGCGTAGATATGCTCGCCTGGTGACCATGCCCACCACTGCATCCGCTGCTCCCGCACACGGACTCGCCGACGTCACCGCGTCCGACAGCACGCTGCGCCGCTTCCTCCACGGACTGCCCGGCGTCGACACGGTCGGCCTGGAGGCGCGCGCCGCCTCGCTCGGCACCCGTTCGATCAAGACCACCGCGAAGGCGTACGCCATCGACCTCGCCATCTCGATGGTCGACCTGACGACGCTGGAAGGCGCGGACACCCCGGGCAAGGTCCGGGCGCTCGGCGCGAAGGCGGTCCGCCCCGACCCGACCGACCGCACGGCCCCGGCGACGGCGGCCGTCTGCGTCTACCCGGACATGGTGCCCGCCGCCAAGGAGGCCGTCGCCGGCTCCGGCGTGAAGGTCGCCTCGGTCGCCACGGCGTTCCCGGCGGGCCGCGCCTCGCTCGCCGTCAAGCTGGCCGACGTGCGCGAGGCCGTGACGGCGGGCGCGGACGAGGTCGACATGGTCATCGACCGCGGCGCGTTCCTCGCGGGGAACTACCTGAAGGTGTACGACGAGATCGCCGCCGTACGCGAGGCCTGCGGCACGTCCGCCCGCCTGAAGGTCATCTTCGAGACCGGCGAGCTGTCGACGTACGACAACATCCGCCGCGCGAGCTGGCTCGGCATGCTGGCCGGGGCCGACTTCATCAAGACCTCCACCGGCAAGGTCGCGGTCAACGCCACGCCCGCCAACACCCTCCTGATGCTGGAGGCGGTCCGCGACTTCCGCGCGCAGACCGGCGTCCAGGTCGGCGTGAAGCCGGCCGGCGGCATCCGCACCACCAAGGACGCGATCAAGTTCCTGGTCCTGGTCAACGAGACCGCGGGCGAGGACTGGCTGGACAACCACTGGTTCCGCTTCGGCGCCTCCTCGCTGCTGAACGACCTGCTGATGCAGCGTCAGAAGCTGGCCACCGGCCGCTACTCCGGTCCCGACTACGTGACGGTGGACTGATCACCATGGCACCTGTTTTCGAGTACGCACCGGCGCCCGAGTCGCGCGCGGTCGTCGACATCGCGCCCTCGTACGGCCTGTTCATCGACGGCGAGTTCGCCGAGGCCGCCGACGGCAAGGTCTTCAAGACCGTCTCCCCCGCCACGGAGGAGGTCCTCTCCGAGGTCGCCGAGGCCGGCGAGGCGGACGTCGACCGCGCCGTGAAGGCCGCCCGCAAGGCCTTCGAGAAGTGGTCGGCGCTCCCCGGCTCCGAGCGCGCCAAGTACCTCTTCCGGATCGCCCGGATCATCCAGGAGCGCAGCCGCGAGCTCGCCGTCCTGGAGACCCTGGACAACGGCAAGCCGATCAGGGAGACCCGCGACGCGGACCTCCCCCTGGTCGCCGCGCACTTCTTCTACTACGCGGGCTGGGCCGACAAGCTCGACCACGCCGGCTACGGCGCGAACCCGCGCCCGCTCGGCGTCGCCGGCCAGGTCATCCCGTGGAACTTCCCGCTCCTGATGCTGGCGTGGAAGATCGCCCCGGCGCTCGCGACGGGCAACACGGTGGTCCTCAAGCCCGCCGAGACGACCCCCCTGTCCGCCCTGTTCTTCGCGGACATCTGCCGTCAGGCGGGCCTGCCCAGGGGCGTCGTCAACATCGTCACCGGCGACGGCCGCACCGGCGCCGCGCTGATCGCCCACCCCGACGTGAACAAGGTCGCCTTCACGGGCTCCACGGCCGTCGGCAAGGAGATCGCGCGCACGGTCGCGGGCACCCGCAAGAAGCTGACGCTCGAACTGGGCGGCAAGGGCGCCAACATCGTCTTCGACGACGCCCCGATCGACCAGGCCGTCGAGGGCATCGTCAACGGCATCTTCTTCAACCAGGGCCAGGTCTGCTGCGCGGGCTCCCGCCTCCTCGTCCAGGAGTCGATCCACGACGAGCTGCTGGACTCCCTCAAGCGCCGGCTCTCCACCCTCCGCCTCGGCGACCCGCTGGACAAGAACACCGACATCGGCGCGATCAACTCCGCCGAGCAGCTGGCCCGGATCACCGCGCTCGCCGACCGGGGCGAGGCGGAGGGCGCCGAGCGCTGGTCCCCGGCCTGCGCGCTCCCCGCGACCGGCTACTGGTTCGCCCCGACGCTCTTCACCAACGTCACCCAGGCGCACACGGTCGCCCGCGACGAGATCTTCGGCCCGGTGCTGTCCGTCCTCACCTTCCGCACGCCGGACGAGGCGGTCGCCAAGGCCAACAACACGCCGTACGGCCTGTCGGCTGGCATCTGGACGGAGAAGGGCTCGCGCATTCTGGCGGTCGCGAACAAGCTGCGCGCGGGCGTGATCTGGTCCAACACGTTCAACAAGTTCGACCCGACCTCGCCGTTCGGCGGCTACAAGGAGTCGGGCTTCGGCCGCGAGGGCGGCCGCCACGGCCTGGAGGCGTACCTCGATGTCTGACCAGAACCGACTGAGCGTCTTCAAGACCTACAAGCTGTACGTGGGCGGGAAGTTCCCGCGTTCCGAGAGCGGCCGGGTGTACGAGGTGAGCACGAGGACGTCAGCCGCTGACGCGGGCAAGGGCAAGTGGCTGGCGAACGCGCCCCTCTCCTCCCGCAAGGACGCCCGTGACGCGGTGGTGGCCGCGCGCAAGGCGTTCGGCGGCTGGTCCGGCGCGACGGCCTACAACCGCGGCCAGGTCCTCTACCGCGTCGCCGAGATGCTGGAGGGCCGCCGCGGCCAGTACGTCGCGGAGGTCGCCGACGCCGAGGGCCTGTCGAAGTCGAAGGCGGCGGCGCAGGTCGACGCCGCGATCGACCGCTGGGTCTGGTACGCGGGCTGGACCGACAAGATCGCCCAGGTGGTGGGCGGCGGCAACCCGGTCGCGGGCCCCTTCTTCAACCTCTCCTCACCGGAGCCGACGGGCGTGGTCGCCGTCCTGGCCCCGCAGGAGTCGTCGCTCCTGGGCCTGGTCTCGGTGGTCGCCCCGGTGATCGCGACCGGCAACACGGCGGTCGTGGTGGCGTCGGAGAAGTCCCCGCTCCCCGCCCTCTCCCTCGGCGAGGTACTGGCCACCTCCGACGTCCCCGGCGGCGTGGTCAACATCCTCTCCGGCCGCACCGCGGAGATCGCCGCCCCGCTCGCAGCCCACCAGGACGTCAACGCGATCGACCTCGCGGGCGCCGACGAGGCGCTGGCGAAGGAGCTGGAGATCGCGGCGGCCGACAACCTCAAGCGCGTCCTGCGTCCACAGCCTGTGGACGACGCGGACTGGTCGACGACTCCCGGCACCGACCGCATGACGGCGTTCCTGGAGACGAAGACGGTCTGGCACCCGACGGGCGCACTGGGCGCGTCCGGCTCGTCGTACTGACGCACCCGCGAACAGGGCCGCGGCGCCTCTCCGTCCGGAGGAGCCGCGGCCTTCCGCGTCCATGAGGGACGACCCGAACGGCCTGGCACTGGTACCGGCACGGGTACCAGTACTGGTATCGGTACTGGACACCGTCGACGAGCTGGCGGACGATCCTCGCCCCGCAGGGCCGGTTCCGTACGGATCGCCCGGCCTCCGCCGGCCGTGGGGACGGCACAGCCCTTCCAACGGGCGTCAGCGCAGCGACTCCGCGGCCTGTCCCACCACCGGCACGCCGCCGACCGACCGCGCCTGCGCGACCGGCCCCGTCAGCGCCGTCGAGGTGAGCGGCCGGAAGTCGGCCACCTGTGTGCCGACGCCGTTGTCCAGCGGGTCGACGCCGGTGCCGGCCAGCGGGTTGGGCCTGAGGTCGGCGGCCGGACCGGCGACGTGGCCGACCGCGCCGGTCACCGCCTGGAGGCCCGCCCCCTGCTCCGTGCCGCCCGGCGGCGCGGGGACGGCCAGGGCGCGCCGGACGGCCGGGGTGCGGGAGGAGGACGCGTGTCGGGCCATCGGTGAGCCACCTCGTGCTTCGGAGTACCTCGGAGGCACCGCGGAGAGTAATCGGCGCCGTGCGCAGCGTAGTTGAGATGTGACGCCTGCTTCAAAGCCGGTCCGCGGGGTCGTACGGCGGCCGTTCGATGCCTCACACTGGTGTCCCGTGAGCTCCCATCCGCCCATACCGACGCGAGTCGTGCTGCTCTGCGGCCCCTCCGGCTCCGGCAAGTCCCTCCTCGCCGCCCGCTCCGGACTTCCGGTGCTGCGCCTCGACGACTTCTACAAGGAGGGCACGGACCCGTCGCTGCCGCTGGTGCCCCAGGGCTCCGACATCGACTGGGACCACCCCGCCTCGTGGGACGCTGACGCGGCCGTCGCCGCCATCACGGAGTTGTGCCGCACGGGCCGTGCGCCCGTGCCCGTCTACGACATCGCGCTGAGCGCCCGCACCGGCGAGGAGACGGCCGACATCGGGCGGACCCCGCTGTTCCTCGCGGAGGGCGTGTTCGCCGCCGAACTCGTGTCCCGCTGCCGCGACCTGGGCGTCCTGGCCGACGCGCTGTGCCTGAGCCGGGGCCCGCTGACGACCTTCCGCCGCCGCTTCCTGCGGGACCTGCGGGAGGGCCGCAAGTCCGTGCCGTTCCTGCTGCGCCGCGGCTGGCGGCTGATGCGGCAGGAACGGTCGGTCATCGCACGGCAGACGGCCCTGGGCGCCCACGTCTGCGACCGGGACGAGGCGATGGGCCGGCTGGCCGCCGCGGCGGCGGGGCGGTGCGCCACGGCGCGTACGGCGGTGTGACGCGGCCCCTGACGCACAAGAGCGGGACTGGACGGACCCCCCGGCCCTCCAGCCCCGCTCTCTTTGTGCTCCCCCGTGCTTCCCCCCCGGGTTCCCCCGTATCCCCCCCGGGTTGTTCCCCCGTGTCCCCCGTGGTGCTTCCCCGTGAGTAAGAGCCGGGTGTCCTCCCCCTGATACACCCCGGCCCCGACTTTTTTTCACGGGGACCGTCCTTCAGGCGACCAACTCGCCGAAGGCGTCCTCCCGGTCGCGGCCGAAGCTGAGGACCTCGTCCTCGCGCAGCCGGCGGAGCGACCGCCAGATGCTGGACTTCACCGTGCCGACGCTGATGCCGAGGATGTCCGCGATCTCCGGGTCCGTGCGGCCCTCGTAGTAGCGCAGGACCAGCATGGTGCGCTGGAGCTCGGGCAGCCGGGCCAGCGCCTGCCACAGGACCGTGCGCAGCTCGGTGCCGCGCATGGCGTCCGTGTCGCCCGCCGTCTCCGGCAGTTCCTCGGTCGGGTACTCGTTGAGCTTGCGGCGCCGCCAGGCGCTGATGTGCAGGTTGGTCATGGTGCGGCGGAGGTATCCGCCGACCGCCGCCTTGTCGGTGATCCGGTCCCACGCCCGGTACGTCGAGAACAGCGCGCTCTGCAGCAGGTCCTCGGCCTCGAAGCGGTCGCCGGTGAGGTGGTAGGCGGTGGCGTACAGGGAGGCGCGGCGCTCCTGGACGTAGGCGGTGAACTCCGCCTCCGACAGCGAACGGCGCTCCCCCGGGCCCTCCCCGTACGCCGGTCCCCCGTGCGTCTCCCCCTGACGCGTGTCGACCACCGCCATGTAGGCGGTGTGCTGACGCCCGGCGCCGCGAGCGCACCCCCGTCCTCCCCCACGCTCGAACACGCTCGTGCGGGAGGGACCCCCGTCGGCACCGGACTTCTCGGAACCCCGGTGCACGTGCACGTCGTGCAGACGCGTGACCACTGCGCTGGTGCTGTTGCCCTTCAGCGTGTTCATCTCGCGCCCCCCGTCGTGGACTTCCGGTGTTCGGCCTGCCGTGTTGCCTGTACCGACAAGCTTGCCCCCGTGACTTCATGGCCGTGTCCGCCGACTGTCACAGACCTGTCACAGGGGGCCGACACGGTTGCGCCACCGTTCCTTCACAGGGTCCGGCGGCGTGTCGGGGTCCCATCCGGACCCACAGGTCGAACCGCACCCCCTCCATGGGCCAGAATGAGCCCGTGCCTTCCCTGTTGCTGATCGAGGACGACGACGCCATCCGTACGGCCCTGGAGATCTCCCTGAGCCGCCAGGGCCACCGGGTGACCACCGCTGCCAGCGGTGAGGACGGTCTGAAGCTGCTGCGCGAGCAGCGGCCGGACCTGATCGTGCTGGACGTGATGCTGCCCGGCATCGACGGTTTCGAGGTGTGCCGTCGCATCCGGCGCACCGACCAGCTGCCGATCATCCTGCTGACCGCGCGCAACGACGACATCGACGTGGTCGTCGGTCTCGAGTCGGGCGCCGACGACTATGTCGTCAAGCCCGTCCAGGGCCGGGTGCTGGACGCCCGGATCCGGGCCGTGCTGCGGCGCGGGGAGCGGGAGTCGACCGACTCGGCGAGCTTCGGCAGCCTGGTCATCGACCGGTCGGCGATGACCGTGACGAAGAACGGCGAGGACCTCCAGCTCACGCCGACCGAGCTGCGGCTGCTCCTCGAACTGAGCCGGCGGCCGGGGCAGGCGCTGTCCCGGCAGCAGCTGCTGCAGCTGGTGTGGGAGCACGACTACCTCGGCGACTCCCGGCTGGTGGACGCCTGCGTGCAGCGGCTGCGCGCCAAGGTCGAGGACGTGCCGTCGTCCCCGACCCTGATCCGTACCGTGCGCGGTGTCGGCTACCGGCTGGATCCGCCTCAGTGACACAGGAACACCAGGGGGGGCCACGCGGCTGGGTCGCGGCTCGCAAGGGAGTCTGGTCCTGGCTGCGCTTCACCAGCCTGCGCCTGCGGCTGGTGCTGGTCTTCGGGCTGGTCGCGCTCACCGCCGCCGTGTCCGCGTCCGGCATCGCCTACTGGCTGAACCGGGAGGCGGTACTCACCCGCACCCAGGACGCCGTGCTGCGCGACTTCGAACGGGAGATGCAGAACCGGGCGGGCGCGCTGCCCGAGCACCCCACCCAGGACGAGTTGCAGCACGCCGCGGGTCAGATGGCGGGCAGCAGCCAGCGGTTCAGCGTGCTGCTGGTCGCCGAGAACGCCGACGGCACGACCGTGTACGGCAGCTCCGGCGGCCTGGGCGGCTTCTCGCTGTCCGACGTGCCCGAGTCGCTGCGCACCGCGGTGAACAAGGAGCAGCGGGTCACCAACGCCAACAAGCACCCGTACCACCTGTACTGGCAGCGGATCACCGAGGACGACACCCCCCAGCTCGTGGCCGGCACGAAGGTGATCGGCGGCGGGCCGACCGGCTACATGCTCAAGTCGCTGGAGCCGGAGGCCAAGGACCTGAACTCGCTCGCCTGGTCGCTGGGGATCGCGACCGCGCTCGCCCTGCTCGGCTCCGCGCTGCTCGCGCAGGCCCTCGCGACGACCGTGCTGAAGCCGGTGCACCGGCTCGGGGTCGCGGCACGGCGGCTGGGCGAGGGAAAGCTGGACACCCGGCTGCGCGTGTCCGGCACCGACGAACTGGCCGATCTGTCACGGACGTTCAACAGCGCCGCCGAGGCACTGGAGAAGCGGGTCGCGGACATGGCCGGCCGGGAGCAGGCGTCGCGGCGCTTCGTGGCGGACATGAGCCACGAGCTGCGCACACCGCTGACGGCGATCACCGCCGTCACGGAAGTACTGGAGGAGGAGCTGGAGTTCGAGGGCGGCGGCTTCGACCCGATGATCGAGCCGGCCGTACGACTGGTGGTCAGCGAGACCCGGCGGCTGAACGACCTCGTGGAGAACCTGATGGAGGTCACCCGCTTCGACGCGGGCACCGCCCGGCTGGTCCTGGACGACGTCGACGTCGCCGACCAGATCACCGCCTGCATCGACGCCCGCGCCTGGCTGGACGCCGTCGACCTGAACGCCGAGCGCGGCATCCACGCCCGGCTCGACCCGCGCCGCCTCGACGTCATCCTGGCCAACCTGATCGGCAACGCGCTCAAGCACGGCGGGTCGCCGGTGCGGGTCTCGGTGACGCGGGCGGACGACGAGGTGGTCATCCGGGTGCGGGACCACGGGCCCGGCATCCCCGAGGACGTCCTGCCGCACGTCTTCGACCGCTTCTACAAGGCGAGCGCCTCCCGGCCGCGCTCCGAGGGCAGCGGGCTCGGCCTGTCCATCGCCCTGGAGAACGCGCACATCCACGGCGGGGAGATCACCGCCTCCAACCTGCCCGACGGGGGTGCGGTGTTCACGCTGCGGCTGCCGCAGGACCCGTCTCCGCCCGCGGAAGAGGACGCCGAGGACACGGGAGGCTCCGGTGGTTCCGGTGGTTCCGGGGGCGCCTCGGGTGACGAGAGCACGGGCAAGGACGCGAAGGGACAGGTCTGATGACCGCACGCCGTCTGCCGGCACTCCCCGGGCTGGCCGGTCTGGCCGCGCTGGCCGCGCTGCTCGCCGGGTGCGGCATCCGCGCCACGGAGGTGCCCACGGACTACGGTCCCGCGCCCTCGCGGGTGCGCTGCTCGCTCGCCGAGCCGGACGTGTCGACGCGGACGGCGCCCGGCGTGCCCGTGCAGGTGTTCCTGCTCTGCGGCTCGTCACTGGTGGCCGTGGACCGGACGGTGCGGGCGCCGGACGGCGCGGCGGACTCCGGGCGGCGCGTGCGGGTGGCCCAGGCGCTGCTGGACCAGCTCACGGCGCCGCCGTCGGCCGCGGAGAAGGAGGCCGGCTACACCACGGACGTGAGCCGCGGGATCACCGTGACCGGCCCGCGCCCCGGCGACCCCGAGGACACGCTGCGCCTCGGCACCGACCCCGGCGACCTCACCTCGTACGCCCTCGCCCAGGTCGTCTGCACCTTCTCCGACTCGGCCGCGGCCGAGGGCGACGGTTCCGTCGTCCTGGCCGGTCCCTCCGACCGGCCCGCACGCCGCTACGTCTGCACGGACGAGGTCCGCGCCCGGCCGGGCAGCAACGAACCGCCGACCGGCGAGGCCGCGGGCGGCTGACGGCTGACGGCCGCCCCGGGGACGGATGGCGGGCCATGTGGCGCAAGCCTCACCCTTGCGAGGGAGGGACCGGAACCGAGTACGGCGGCGGCCGCGTCTAGGGGTGCGTGCAGCGTCATGGGTTCCTCGGCGGCAGCGCCGCGCTCCGCATCCGTGTGACAGGAAGCGTCCTCCTGGTCACGCATTTCGCGTTCGTCGCCTGGTACACGCTGCGGCCACTCGACGTCCCCTGGGTGCTGCCTCCCAACCTCCGGCCGCTCGCCGGGATCCGCGCCGATCTGGCGCTCGGCTGGCCCGCGGCGGCCCGCTCCCTCGGCGGGGCGCTCGCGCTGCTGGCGCCCCTGGGGGTGCTGCTGCCGATGGCGGGCGGCCGGCTGGCCGTCTCGCCGCTCGCCTCCCTGCTGCGCACCACGGCAGCGGGGGCCCTGCTGTCGCTGGGCATCGAACTGCTGCAGACGGGGGTGCCCGGTCAGGTCGTCGACGTCGACTCGCTGCTGCTGAACACGGCGGGCGTGGCCCTCGCGCACCTCGCCGTGGTCCCCGCGGGCCGCGCCCGGCTCCGTCGCAGGTCCCGGCGGGGCGGCCAGGAGGACGTCCGCCGGGAGGAGCCCACTCAGGGTCGGACCCCGACGATTCCCAGGGTCGGAATCGCCCCGTAGAGCGACGCTTTGCTCCGTTCGTCTCCGTAGCGTGGAAGGCAGATGAAGGGGAAGCCGAACGGCAGCCCCCACCACACGCTCACGAAGGAGCCGCGATGTCCCGCCTCGCCCGCCCCACCAACGGCCGCATGATCGGCGGAGTGTGCGCCGCGCTGGCCCGGCGCTTCGGCACCTCCACCACCACGATGCGGGTGATCTTCCTGGTCTCCTGCCTGCTGCCCGGCCCGCAGTTCCTGCTCTACGTCGCCCTGTGGTTCCTGCTGCCCTCCGAGGAGAAGGCCGCCCGCACGGCCTGGTGACGGGCCGGGACGGATCCCTGGCCCGGTGACGGACCC
Organism: Streptomyces sp. WG5; assembly: GCF_049974565.1. NCBI lineage: Bacteria > Bacillati > Actinomycetota > Actinomycetes > Kitasatosporales > Streptomycetaceae > Streptomyces > Streptomyces sp. WG5. The sequence continues at coordinate 78,058 of NZ_JBNGGC010000010.1, forward strand.
ATGGGCCTGAGGAAGGCCCGTACGGGGCTGCGCCGGCGGACTGACGGACGCACCTCCCCTCTGGTACGCCGATGGGGCGCACCCGGTGACACCGGGTGCGCCCCATCGGCGCGTGGGAGGAGGCGGGCTCAGCCGCCGGCCGGGAGGCTGCTCAGGCCCGGCCCTTGGCCGGCATGCCGCCGAGCAGGCCGGCGACCGACTGGACCGGGAGGTCGGAGAGCTGCTCGGCGACCACCTGGTCGGCGAGCGGCGGCGCGGCGGTCAGACCCTCACCGGCGATGTGGCGGGTCTGCTCCAGCCCGTTGGCCGTGAGGGGCGCCACGTCGGAGACGGTCTCCGCGGGCAGCGTCCGGGCCACGGAGTCCACCGCCTGGGTGACGTCCGGGAGCTGGGGGGCCGCGCCGGCCGTGCCCGCACCGACGGCGGCGAAGGCGGCACCGAGGGCGGCGACACCGAGGGTCTTGACAGACTGCTTCATGAAATGCTTCCTCGAAATGGGATGACGGGGATACGAGCGGTACTCGACCGTAAACATGCGACACCCCTCGCGGCAAACATCGAAATGCGGACGGATTGTGAAAGCCCGCCCCCATTTCCGTATTACCGTAGCCCCCCTCCCAGCCATCACCGTCCGGGAAATCGCTGGTGGAAGCCTTCTACTGGAACAGCCATTCGGATTTCAGCTCCGCATAACCGGGCTTGATCACGTCATTGATCATGGCCAGTCGTTCATCGAAAGGAATGAACGCTGATTTCATCGCATTGACGGAGAACCACTGCATGTCGTCGAGCGTGTAACCGAACGCGTCGACAAGGTGCTCGAATTCCCGGCTCATGCCGGTGTGGGACATCAACCGGTTGTCGGTGTTGACGGTGGCGCGAAACTGCAGCCGGCGCAGCAGCCCGATGGGGTGCTCGGCGTAGGAGTCGGCCGCCCCGGTCTGCAGGTTGGAGCTGGGGCACAGTTCCAGCGGGATGCGCTTGTCCCGGACGTACGAGGCGAGCCGCCCGAGTTCGACCCTGCCGTCCTCGTGGACCTGGATGTCGTCGATGATGCGCACGCCGTGCCCGAGCCGGTCGGCGCCGCACCACTGCAGGGCCTGCCAGATCGACGGCAGCCCGAAGGCCTCGCCGGCGTGGATGGTGAAGTGGTTGTTCTCGCGCTTGAGGTACTCGAAGGCGTCCAGGTGCCGGGTGGGCGGGTACCCGGCCTCGGCCCCCGCGATGTCGAAGCCGACGACGCCCCGGTCCCGGTACCGGTTGGCGAGTTCGGCGATCTCCAGGGCGCGGGCGGCGTGCCGCATGGCGGTGAGCAGGGCGCCGACACGGATCCGGTGGCCGTTGCCCCGCGCCCGGCGCTCGCCCTCCCGGAACCCCTCGTCGACGGCCTCGACGACCTCTTCCAGGGTCAGCCCCCCTTCGAGGTGCTGCTCGGGGGCGTACCGCACCTCGGCGTAGACGACGCCGTCCTCGGCGAGGTCCTCGGCGCACTCGGCGGCGACCCGGACCAGGGCGTCGCGGGTCTGCATGACGCCCACGGTGTGCGAGAAGGTCTCCAGGTACCGCTCCAGCGATCCGGAGTCGGCGGCCTGCCGGAACCAGGCGCCGAGCCGGCCGGCATCGGTCTCGGGGAGATTCCCGTAGCCGGTCGCCCGGGCGAGCTCGACGACCGTGGCGGGACGCAGTCCGCCGTCGAGGTGGTCGTGCAGCAGGACCTTCGGCGCCCGGCGGATCTGGTCCGGCGCCGGAGTCCTCGCGATGTTCTTCGCGGTGGTCGTCGCGGCGGCCTTCGCGGTGGTCTTCGCGCTGCTCTGGCTCGTCATTTCGGCACCCTAACTCCTACGCGCGTAGAACGCGGGGCGAACGCGCGGACCCGAGGAGACCGGCCGCGGTATACGGATCCGACGATATGTAACGGTGACTGTGAGGACGGGTGGCGTACACCTGGACTTCTGAGAATCTTCTGCCATGGCACAGCAAGCGACGCCGGTCCGTCGGGCCCGGCTGGGGCGAACACTCGGTCCGGACGGAACGGCGGTGAGCGGTGTGGTGCTGCTGCTCCCCGGTGGCGACGAGGTCTCCAGCCGCAGACCGTCCCCGTTGCTGGCGGCCTCCTCCGTGCGCGCGCTGGGGCGCCGGCTGGCACGTGCGGGCCGGGAGGAGGGACTGGCGACGCATGTCGTGCACTACCGCTACCGCGGCTGGAACGGCACGGAGGCCCACCTCGCCCGGGACGCCGACTGGGCCGCGGACGAGGCCGTACGGCGCTACGGCGACGTTCCCGTCTGCCTGGCCGGCGTCGGCATGGGCGGACGGGCGGCCCTGCGCGCGGGGGGACACGAGGCCGTCAACTCGGTGCTGGCGATCGCACCCTGGCTGCCCGACGAGGACATGGCCGCGCCACCCGAACCGGTGAAGCAGCTCGCCGGGCGCCAGGTGCTGATCGTGCACGGCACGAACGACGAACGCTGCGACCCCGAGCTCTCGTTCCGGCTGGCTGCCCGGGCGAAGAAGGCGAACCGTTCCGTGTGCCGGTTCGAAGTGCACTCCGACGGCCACGGCCTGCGGCACTACCGGGAGGAAGTCGCCGCGCTGGCGGAGGACTTCGTGATGGGCGTGCTGTTCGGGCAGCCGTTCTCCCGGCCGGTGGAGGACGCGCTGGCCGCTCCCCCGCCACTGGGGCTGCGGATGCCGCTGGCGGTGGGGTTCGGGAAGTCGTTGCGGCGTTAGGAGGCTCGCGTTCGGGCCGGCCGGGGTCAGGAGGGGAGCAGGTGACCCCTCCTCGACAGCAGGAACTTCTTGAACGCCGCCACCGGGGGCGTGTCCGTACGCCCCGCCAGCCAGGCCACGCCGATCTCACGGGCCGCGCGGGGGGCGGTGACCGTCAGCTCGACCACGCCGGGGCGGGGCACCGCGGGCGGCGGCAGCAGGGCGACGCCGAGACCCGCCGCGACCAGGCCGCGGAGCGTCTCCGCCTCCTCCCCCTCGAAAGCCACCCTGGGCCGGAAACCGGCCTCCTTGCACAGGGCGTCGGTGATGCGGCGCAGGCCGTAGCCGGGCTCCAGGGTCACGAAGGCCTCGTCGGCGGCCTCGGCGAGGCGGACGCGCCTGCGCCCGGCCAGAAGGTGGTCGGCGGGCACGACCAGGCGCAGCTTCTGCTCGTCCAGGCGGCGGGCGACCAGGTCGGGGGCGTCCGGGACCGGGGAGGTGAGGCAGAGGTCGAGTTCGCCGGCGCGCAACCGCTCCAGCATGGCCTCGCCGTAGTTCTGGACGAGGCTGAAGCGGACGCGGGGGTGGTCGGCGCGGAAGGCGTGCAGCAGGCCGGGGACGGTCTCGGCGCCCATCGTGTGCAGGAAGCCGAAGGCGACCTTGCCGGTGGCCGGGTCGGCGTCCGCGCGGACCTCGTCGGCGGCGCGCTCCACCTCGGCGAGGGCGCGTTCCACGGAGCCGAGGAAGGTGCGTCCGGCGACGGTCAGCGCCAGGGTGCGGCCGCGGCGCACGAACAGGTCGACGCCCAGGTCCGCTTCGAGGCGGACGAGGGCGCGGGAGAGCGTCGACTGAGGGACGTTCATCTCCTGGGCGGCCCGGGTGACGTGCTCGGTGCGGGCGACGCCGGCGAAGTGCGCGAGGCGGGGCGCGAGCAGCGCGACGATGTCTTCTGTGTCACCGGAAGGTGACAGGCGGGCCTGTGAGCTTTGCTGATGCACCATGGGAACGATTATGGCCATTCCATGCATTGGACGGATGAGTCGCGGGCTTCGTACGGTCCCGGTATGACTCCCGCCGATACCGGGGCGTCCACCACCGTGGGCGCCGCTGCATCCGTCTCCGACGCCCCCGAGACCCGCGACTCGCGCATGGCCCCGGGCGGCCCCGGCTACCGCCGGATGAGTTTCGCCCTCTTCCTCGCGGGCGTCGCGACCTTCGCTCTCCTCTACTCCACCCAGGCCCTGCTGCCGCTGATCTCGGGCGACCTGGGCGTCACCGCGGGCGATGCGAGCTGGACGGTGGCCGCCGCGACCGGCGGCCTCGCGCTGTTCGTCCTGCCGATGAGCGCGCTGTCGGAGCGCTTCGGGCGGCGCACGGTCATGACGGCGTCGCTGGCGGTCGCGGTGACCGTCGGGCTGCTGGTGCCCTTCGCCCCGTCGCTGCCGGCGCTCGTCGCGCTGCGCGCGGTGCAGGGCGCGGCGCTGGCCGGACTGCCGGCCTCGGCGACGGCGTACCTGGCGGAGGAGGTCACCCCGCGTGCGCTGGTCACCGCCATCGGCCTGTTCGTCGCGGGCAACAGCGTGGGCGGGATGAGCGGCCGGGTCATCACCGGCTGGGTCGCCCAGGAGTGGGGCTGGCGGATCGCCGTCGGCGTGATCGGCGTGGTGGCGGTGGCGTGCGCGGTGGCCTTCCGGATGCTGCTGCCCGCGCCGAAGCACTTCACGCCGGGCTCGCTGCGCCCGCGCGTCCTGGCCCGCACGGTCCGCGGCCACCTCGCCGACCCGCTGCTGCGCCGCCTGTACGCGATCGGCGCGCTGTTCATGACGGTGTTCGGCGGTGTCTACACGGTGATCGGCTACCGCCTGGCGGAAGCGCCGTTCTCGCTCCCGCAGGGCCTCATCGGCTCGATCTTCCTGGTCTACCTGGTCGGTACGGTGTCGGCGTCCACGGCGGGCCGGCTGGTGGGCCGCCTCGGCCGCCGCGGCGCGCTGTACCTGGGCGGCTCCACGACCGCGGCGGGGCTGCTGCTCACCCTCGCCCCGTCCCTGCCGCTGGTCCTGCTGGGCCTGGTGCTGATCACGGCGGGCTTCTTCGCCGGGCACGCGGTGGCCTCCTCGGCGGTCGGCAAGACGGCCACGCACGGCCGCGCCCAGGCCTCGGCGCTGTACCAGTCCGCCTACTACGTCGGCTCCAGCGCGGGCAGCACGGTCGGCGCGATGGCGTTCCACTCCGGAGGCTGGGCCGGGACGGTCGGGGTCGGGCTGCTGGCGGTGCTGGGCGTCGTGGCGATCACGGCGCTCGGTTCGCTCGCGGCGCGGCGGCAGGCCGGGGGCACGCCGGTGCGCGCCTTGAGCATGCCTCGCTGACCTGCGCGTTTCCTGACTGCACAGGCCATTGTCAGTCCGCTGCGGTAGCTTCCGAAGTGCGAGGCGCGAAGACGCGCACGAAGGGACGCCACAGGGGTGGGTGGACGATGACCAACGGCACCGTGACGACGGAGCTGGATTCCGCGCTGGAGAAGCACCGGGTCGAGCTGACGGGGTACTGCTACCGGATGCTCGGCTCCTCCTTCGAGGCCGAGGACGCGGTCCAGGACACCCTGGTCCGCGCCTGGCGGAGCTACGACAAGTTCGAGGGCCGCTCCAGCCTCCGTTCCTGGCTCTACCGGATCGCGACCAACGTCTGCCTGGACATGCTGACCGCGGGCAACAAACGGGCCCGCCCGATGGACCTGACGGACTCGACGCCCCTCGCCCGGGCCGCCCTGTCCCCCCGCCCGGACAGCACCTGGCTGGAGCCGATGCCGGACGCCCGCGTACTGCCCTCGACCGCCGACCCGGCCGAGGCCGCCGTCGCCAAGGAGTCGGTGCGGCTCGCCTTCATGGCCGCCCTGCAGCAGCTGCCGCCCAAGCAGCGGGCGGTGCTGATCCTGCGCGAGGTGCTGGCGTGGAGGGCGAGCGAGGTCGCCGAGCTGCTCGGCACCTCGGTCGCGTCGGTCAACAGTGCCCTGCAGCGCGCCCGCGCGACCCTCGCCGAGCGGGAGGAGCGGGGCGACGACGCGGCGGTGTCCGACCCGCTGGACGAGGAGCAGCAGAAGCTGCTGGAGCGCTATGTCGCGGCCTTCGAGGGCTACGACATGACGGCGCTGACGGCGCTGCTGCACGAGGACGCCGTGATGACGATGCCGCCGTTCGACCTGTGGCTGGCCGGTCCCGCGGACATCACCGGTTTCATGACGACGCTCGGCGCGGCGTGCGCGAACTCGCGGCTGGTGCCGGTCCAGGCCAACGGGCTGCCGGCCTTCGCGCACTACAAGCCGGACGAGGAAGCGGGCGGCTACGCCCCCTGGGCGGTCCAGGTGCTGGAGATCTCAGACGGCCGCATCACCGGGTTCCACTGCTTCCTCGACACCAAGAGGTGGTTCCCGCTGTTCGACCTGCCGCTCCGTCTCGAAGCGGAGGCCGACGAGGTCCAGTAGGGCGTGCAGGGCGGGGTCGGGGTCGCGCAGCCGGATCCGGCCCCCGGCCCGCCGGGCCGTGAGCTCCAGGCGGGCCAGCAGATCGACGGCGGCGAGCCCCGGCGGTCCCAGCCCGCCGACGTCGCAGACGACCACCCCGGCCGGGGTGGTTTCCAGCAGGGCGCGCACCTCGTCACAGAGCCGGGGTGTCTCCCCTCGGGAGACGGGCCCCGGCAGCACGAGTACGGCGGGTGTCACGGCGTCCACGTGCGGTAGACCCGGGGCGGGCGGGGAACTCATCGGTGCCCACCATCAGAGATCACATTGACCTGGGCACGCCCCTGCCCGGAGGGTTTGCTGTATGCCCCACGCATCCCCTCCCCCCGCCATGCCCCACCAGGTCCGTCCGCTCGGCGGGGAGGTGCCGTGCAGGGGGTACTGACCGGCTTCGCGGTCATCGCGGTCGTCATCGCCGCCGGTTACGTGCTCGGTCTTCGGGGCCACCTCGGGCCCCAGGGGCGCGAGGTCCTGACGAAGCTCGCCTTCCATGTGGCCTCACCGGCCCTGCTGTTCACCACGCTGGCGACGGCCGACCTGTCGGTGGTCTTCTCCAGCCGGCTGCTGGTGACGGCGCTGTCCACGGCCGCGGTGGCCGGGGTCTTCGTCGCGGTGGGCGTGGTACGGGGCTGGGGCGTGGGCCGGACGACGATCGGCGCGCTGTGCTCCGGTTACGTCAACTCCGGCAACCTCGGTATCCCGATCGCCGTGTACGTGCTGGGCGACGCCTCGCTGGTGGCTCCGGTCCTGCTGTTCCAGCTGGTGCTGGTGACGCCGGTGGCGGTGACGGTGCTGGACCTGTCGGGCGGGGGCGGGAAGGGTCCGTTGTGGCGGCGGCTGCTGACGCCGCTGCGCAATCCGATAGCGCTGGGCTCGCTGGCGGGCGTCGCGGTGGCGGCGAGCGGCCTGCGGGTGCCGGATCCCGTGATGGACCCGCTGACCCTGATCGGCAACATGTCCGTGCCGGCGGTCCTGCTGGCCTTCGGCATCGGCCTGTGCGGCTCCACGATGCCGCTGCGGGGGGTGGAACGGCGGCCCGTGCTGCTGGCGGTGGCGCTGAAGACGGTGGGCCAGCCCGCGGTGGCCTGGGCGCTGGCGTCCGGGGTGTTCGGACTGCGGGGCGCGCAGCTGCTGGACGTGGTGGTGACGTCGGCGCTGCCCGCGGCGCAGAACCTGTACACGTACGCGTCGACGTACGGGGTGGGCGAGCGGCTGGCGCGGGACGCGATTCTGGTGTCGACGGTGGTTTCGGTGCCGGTGCTGGTGGGGGTGGCGGCGGTGCTGGGGTGAGTCAGGCCTCGGGGAACTCGCTGGTGTCGATGGTCAGGTCGAAGGGGGCGGGGAGGGTGAGGGGGTCGCCGAACTTGGCGGCGCTCAGTACCCGGTAGACGTCGCCCTTCGGTTCACCGTAGAGCGTCGCGGTGGGCCCGCCGGGGGCCCAGCGGTCGACGAGGAGGTAGAGCGGGATACCGGCTGTGGCGTAGGGGGCCGGCTTGCTGACGCGGTCGTGGCGGGCGTTGGACTTCGAGGTGACCTCGACGACGAGTTCCGCGAGGGTGGCGGGGATGTGGGTGTCGGACTCGGTGTGATCGGGCAACTGTGCCACCACGATGTCCGGGATCAACATCCCCAGGCGGGACGGCACCGCGAGTGCGAGCGTCTGGTATACCCCCCATTCACCAGGAATCACCGAATACAAGCGGCGCTGAATTCGTTCGGCGATGGCGTTGTGAGGCAGTCCCGGAGCTGGTGACACGGTGATGATGCCCTCGATGATCTCCACCTTGCTGCCCTCGGGCCATTCCATCTCCTCCCAGAACCGGACGAGGTCGTCCCAGTTCTGGTCGGGCTCCTGGCTCACGGTGAGTGCGCTCATGGCGGTTCTCCTTCGGTGCGTCACCGATGCCAGCATGCCGAACGGGACCGGCAGAGGTCTACCGATCCCGTTCACCCGAAGGGGGGAAGCGCCTGGTCAGGCGATACGTTCCCGCACCACTGGCGAGGCGGTGAAGTCCGTGCCCGCCGGAGCCACGTCGTAGGAACCCTCCACCGCCGCGAGCGCGTACTCGAAGCGGTCCGGGGTGTCGGTGTGGAGGGTCAGGAGGGGCTGGCCCTCGGTGACCGTGTCGCCGGGCTTGGCGTGGAGTTCGACGCCCGCGGCGGCCTGCACCGGGTCCTCCTTGCGGGCGCGGCCCGCGCCCAGGCGCCAGGCGGCGACGCCGATGTCGTAGGCGTCGAGGCGGGTCAGGACACCGGAGGCGCCCGCCTTGACCACGTGCTGTTCCTTCGACGTGGGCAGGGCCGCGTCCGGGTCGCCGCCCTGGGCCGCGATCATGCGGCGCCACACGTCCATCGCGGAGCCGTCGGCGAGGGCCTTCGCCGGGTCGGCGTCCGGCAGGCCTGCCGCAGCCAGCATCTCGCGGGCCAGGGCGAGGGTCAGCTCGACCACGTCGGAGGGGCCACCGCCGGCCAGGACCTCGACCGACTCGCGGACCTCGAGGGCGTTGCCCGCCGTGAGGCCGAGCGGGGTGGCCATGTCCGTGAGCAGGGCGACGGTCTTCACACCGTGGTCCGTGCCGAGGCCGACCATCGTGGAGGCCAGCTCGCGGGCGTCCTCGATCGTCTTCATGAAGGCGCCCGAGCCCACCTTCACGTCCAGGACCAGGGAGCCGGTGCCCTCGGCGATCTTCTTGGACATGATGGAGGAAGCGATCAGCGGGATCGCCTCGACCGTGCCCGTGACGTCCCGGAGGGCGTACAGCTTCTTGTCGGCGGGGGCGAGGCCGTCACCGGCCGCGCAGATCACCGCGCCCACCCCGTCCAGGACGTTCAGCATCTCCTCGTTGGAGAGGAGGGCGCGCCAGCCGGGGATGGACTCCAGCTTGTCCAGGGTGCCGCCGGTGTGGCCGAGGCCGCGGCCGGAGAGCTGCGGGACGGCCGCGCCACAGGCCGCGACCAGGGGCGCCAGCGGCAGGGTGATCTTGTCGCCGACGCCGCCCGTGGAGTGCTTGTCGGCGGTCGGGCGGGACAGGGACGAGAAGTCCATGCGCTCGCCGGAGGCGATCATCGCGGCGGTCCAGCGGGCGATCTCGCCGCGGTTCATGCCGTTGAGCAGGATCGCCATCGCGAGCGAGGACATCTGCTCGTCGGCCACCGCGCCGCGCGTGTAGGCGTCGATGACCCAGTCGATCTGCTCGTCGCTGAGTTCGCCGCGGTCACGCTTGGTGCGGATGACGGAGATGACGTCCATGGCCATACCTGGCTTTCCTTACGGGGGTGCGGGGGGTTACTTGGTGAGGTGGTCGGGGCCGAAGGCCTGCGGGAGCATCCGGGACAACGGGAGGATCCCCTCCGGCGTCTCCAGCAGCAGCTCCGGGCCGCCGAACTCGTACAGCAGCTGCCGGCAGCGGCCGCACGGGACGAGGACCGCCCCGTGGCCGTCGACGCAGACGAAGTGCGTCAGCCGGCCGCCTCCGGTGAGCTGGAGCTGGGAGACGAGCCCGCACTCGGCGCACAGGCCGATGCCGTAGCTGGCGTTCTCCACGTTGCAGCCGGTGACGGTGCGGCCGTCGTCGACCAGGGCGGCGGCGCCGACGGCGTACCCGGAGTACGGGGCGTAGGCCCGGGCCATCGCCTCGCGGGCCGCCGTGCGCAGCGCGCCCCAGTCGACGTCGGTCATTTGCCCTGCCCCTTCCGGTACTGCATGCCGTTCGCCTTGGGCATCCGCAGCCGCTGGGCGGAGAGGGCGAGGACGACGAGGGTGATGACGTACGGCGTGGCGGAGACGACCTGGTTGGGCACGTCGTCGGTGGTGGCGTACCAGGCGAAGACCAGGGCGCCGACGACCACGGTGATCGCGGCCTTGACGTACTTCTTGCGGATCGCGAGCCAGATGGCGCCGGCGACCAGCAGCAGCGCGCCGAGCAGCAGCAGGGCGTGCACGTTGGCGGAGCCGCCGCGCAGGTTGAGGCTGTCGGTGTAGCCGAAGAGGCCGGCGCCGATGGCGAGGCCGCCCGGCATCCAGTTGCCGAAGATCATGGCCGCGAGGCCGATGTAGCCGCGGCCGCTGGTCTGGCCCTCCAGGTAGAAGGGGTTGGCCACGATGGAGAGGAAGACGCCGCCGAGGCCGGCCAGTCCGCCGGAGATGATCACGGCGAGGTACTTGTACGTGTAGACGTTGACGCCGAGGGACTCGGCGGCGACCGGGTTCTCGCCGCAGGAGCGCAGGCGGAGGCCGAACGGGGTGCGCCACAGGATGTACCAGCTGGCGGGGATCAGCGCGACGGCGATCAGGGTGAGCCACGAGACGTCGGTGACCAGGCCGCCGAGCAGGCCGGCGATGTCGGAGACGAAGAACCAGTGCCGGTCGTTGAGGCTCTCCAGGGCGTCGGAGAGCCCCGGCACCGAGAAGTGGCCCAGCGAGTCGACCGGCGGGGACTGCTTGGCGGAGCCGCCCTGGTGGCCCTCGAAGGCGAGCGGGGCGAGGTAGCGGGTGGCGCCGAGGGCGAGGATGTTGATGGCCACGCCGGAGACGATGTGGTTGACGTTGAAGGTGATCGTCACGATGGCGTGCAGCAGGCCGCCGAGCGCGCCGCCGACGATGCCCATCAGGACGCCGGTCCACGGGCCCCACTGGAAGCCGGCCCAGGCACCGAACCAGGTGCCGAGGATCAGCATGCCCTCGAGGCCGATGTTGACAACGCCCGCGCGCTCGGCCCACAGGCCGCCGAGACCGGCGAGGCCGATCGGCACGGCGAGCTGGAGCGCGGTGGACATCTGGCTGACGTTGGTGATGCCGTTGGCGCCGGTGATCAGGCGGACGATGGAGGTCAGCGCCAGGGCACCGGCGATGATCAGCAGCAGGACGGGCAGCGAGATCCGGCGGCCGGCCGGGGCCCCGTGCTCCAGCGTGGGCTGGTTGAGGTCGGTCGCGGTGGTCATCGGCCGGCCACCTCCTTCTTGGTGTTGTCGGTGGCGCCGAGGACGTGACCGGCGGCCAGCTCCGCGCCGACGCGGCGCTGCTGGCGGCGCAGGCCCCACTCGCGGACGGCCTCGTAGGAGACGACGACCGAGAGCACGATCAAGCCCTGCATGATGACCGCGATCTCCTTGTCGTAGCCGTGGAAGTCCAGCTCGGGGCTGGCCTTGTCGAGCCAGGCCCACAGCAGGGCGGCGAAGGCGATGCCGACGGGGCTGTTGCGGCCGAGCAGGGCGATGCCGATGCCGAGGAAGCCGATGCCGGTGGGGAAGTTGAGGCTGTAGGTGTGGGTGTCGCCGAGGAGGATCGGCAGGCCCGCGAGACCGGCGAGGCCGCCGGAGAGCAGCATCGCGGTGAGCACCATGCGCTTGGGGTTGACCCCGCTGGCCGCGGCGGCGGACTCGGAGGCGCCGGAGGCGCGCAGGTCGAAGCCGAAGCGGGTGCGGTTGAGGACGACCCAGTAGCCGATGCCGAGGAGGACGGCGAGGATCACCAGGCCGTAGATCTCGCCGGCCGCGCCCATGTCGATGCCGGGGATCCAGCCGGACTCGTGCATCTCGCCGGTGGTGTTGTTGTTGCCGATCTTGACGCCGAAGACGTCGGGCAGCCACAGGTAGCCGATGACGGAGGTGGCGATGGCGTTCAGCATGATCGTCGCGACGACCTCGCTGACGCCGCGGGTGACCTTGAGGACACCGGCGATGCCGGACCAGAAGGCGCCGGTGAGGACGGCGGTCAGCAGGAGCAGCGGGATCTGGAGGGCGGCCGGGAGGTCGGCGTGGGCGCCGACGATCGCGGCCATCATGGCGGCGAGCTGGTACTGGCCGTCGACGCCGATGTTGAACAGGTTCATCCGGAAGCCGATGGCCACCGCGAGGGCCGCGATGTAGTACATCGACGCCTGGTTGATGATCAGGACCTGGATGTCGGAGAACCCGGCCTGCTCGAACATGAGGGCGAACGGTTCGACCGGGTTCTTGCCCGAGGCGATCAGGACGATCGCGCTGAGCACGAAGGCCACGGCGAGCGCGATGACCGGTCCGGCCACCGCGAGGAGCACGCGCTCCTTGTCGAACTTCTTCATCAGCGGGCCTCGTCTTCCGCGCCCGGGCCGCCGTCGGCCGGGGTCTCTTCGTGTTCGAGGTGTCCGGAGGCGGCGCCGGTCATCGCCGAGCCCAGCTCCTCGGGGGTGATGGTGGCCGGGTCGGCGTCCGCGACCAGCTTGCCGTCGTAGATCACCCGGAGGGTGTCGGACAGGCCGATCAGCTCGTCCAGGTCGGCGGAGATCAGCAGCACGGCCAGGCCCTCGCGGCGGGCCTCGCGGATGTGGTCCCAGATCGCGGCCTGCGCGCCGACGTCCACACCGCGGGTGGGGTGGGCGGCGATGAGGAAGCGCGGCTTGTGGCTCATCTCGCGGCCGACGATCAGCTTCTGCTGGTTGCCGCCGGACAGGGAGGCGGCGGTGACGTCGATGCCGGGGGTGCGGACGTCGTACGTCTCGACGATGCGGCGGGTGTCCTCCTGGGAGCCCTTGGGGTCCAGCCAGACGCCCTTGCTGTTGGGCTTCTCGGTGACGTGGCCGAGGATGCGGTTCTCCCAGAGGGGGGCCTCCAGGAGCAGGCCGTGGCGGTGGCGGTCCTCGGGGATGTAGCCGACGCCCTGCTCGCGGCGCTTGCGGGTGGGCAGCGCGGTGATGTCCTCGTCGAGGAAGCGGATGGTGCCGGAGTCGGCGTGGCGCAGGCCGATGAGCGCGTCCACCAGCTCGGTCTGGCCGTTGCCCTCGACGCCGGCGATGCCCAGCACCTCGCCGGCGTGGATGGTGAAGGAGATGTCGTCGAGCAGGGCCTTGCCGCCGGGGGCCGCGAGGCGCAGCGTGTCGACGGTGAGGACCGCGCGGTCGGTGACCGTGGACTCGGCGGTCTCGGGGGTGGGCAGCTCGCTGCCGACCATCAGCTCGGCGAGCTGGCGCGGGGTCGTCTCGGCGGGGACGGCCGTACCGACCGTGGTGCCGCGCCGGATGACGGTGATGTCGTCGGCGACGGAGAGGACCTCGCCCAGCTTGTGGGAGATGAAGATGACGGACAGGCCCTCCGCCTTCAGCTCGCGCAGGTTGTCGAAGAGCGCGTCGACCTCCTGGGGCACGAGGACGGCGGTCGGCTCGTCCAGGATCAGCGTGCGGGCGCCGCGGTAGAGGACCTTGAGGATCTCCACGCGCTGGCGGGCGGCGACGCCGAGTTCCTCGACGAGGACGTCGGGGCGCACGCCGAGGCCGTACCGCTCGGAGATCTCCTTGATCTTCCGGCGGGCCCTCGCGCCGATGCCGTACAGCTTCTCGCTGCCGAGGACCACGTTCTCCAGGACCGTGAGGTTGTCGGCGAGCATGAAGTGCTGGTGGACCATGCCGATGCCGCGGGCGATGGCGTCGGCGGGCGACGAGAAGGCGACCTGCTCGCCGTCGACCGCGATGGTGCCCTCGTCCGGCTTCTGCATGCCGTAGAGGATCTTCATCAGGGTCGACTTGCCGGCGCCGTTCTCGCCGACGAGGGCGTGGACGGTGCCCTTGCGGACGGTGAGGTGGATGTCGTGGTTGGCCACGACACCGGGGAACCGCTTGGTGATCCCGGCGAGCTCGACGGCGGTCACCGATTCGTTGACCGCCGCTCCGGCCGGAGGGCTGCTGGACGCGTTGATGGCGCACTCTCCTGGGGACGGGGGCCGTCTACGCGCGTAGCGCCCCTACGGCATCCAAAAGCGGCGGCACATCGACACGACGGGGTACGGGGAGGGGACCCGGAGGTTCCTCCCCGTACCCCGTCGAGCGGTGCGACCACCGCGGTTACACGCTGTTCGAGGTGTTGCTGCTCAGCTGCTCTTGACCTTGATCTCGCCGCTGATGATCTTCTGCTCGGCCGTCTTGATGGCTGCCTGGAGCTCGGCGTTGTCCGCGAACTTCGGGTTGGAGTCCGAGAGACCGACCTCGCCGGACTTCAGATCGCCCCGAACGATACCGGTCTCGGGCTTGCCGTCCTCGACCGACTTCGCGAGGTTGTACACCGCCTTCGCGACGTCCTTCGTGGCCGAAGTCAGGATGTAGTCCTTGTACTTCGCGAGGGCGTCCTGCTTGTACTGGTCGGAGTCGACGCCGATCGCCCAGACCTTGTTGGCGGCGGCGGCCTCGATCACACCCTGACCGGACAGACCGGCCGCGGCGAAGACGACGTCGGCCTTCTTCTCGATCTGGCCCTCGGCGGCGGTCTTGCCCTTGTCGGGGCTGGAGAAGCCGCCCTCCTCCGCGGTCTGCGTCAGGTACTGCGAGACGACCTTGACCTTCGGGTCGGTGTCCGTGACGCCCTGCTTGAAGCCGGCCTCGAACTTGTGGATCAGCGGGATGTCCACGCCGCCCACGAAGCCGACCGTCTTGGTCTTGGTGCTCTTGGCGGCGGCGACACCGGCGAGGTAGGAGGCCTGCTCCTCGTTGAAGACGAGGTCGGCGACGTTCTTCGCCTCGATCGTCGCGTCGTCCACGATGCCGAAGGTGACGTCCGGGTACTTCTCCGCGGCGCTCTTCAGGGCGGCGGCGTACGCGTAGCCGACGCCGATGACCGGGTTGTGACCCTGCTTGGCCAGGGAGACCAGGCGCTGCTCCTTGTCGGCGTCGGTCTCGCCGTCGGTGGGCTCGACGGCGGCCGTCTCGTAGCCGAACTCCTTCTCCGCCTGCTTGAGGCCCGCGTGGGCGGCGTCGTTGAAGGACTGGTCGCCCTCGCCGCCGACGTCGTACGCGATGGCGAGACCCTTGTCGCCCTTGGACTCCGACCCGGAGGAGGTCGAGGTGCCACCGCAGGCGGAGAGGGCGAGGGCCAGGGAGGCGGTCGCTGCGCCTGCGACCGTGATCCGGGAAATCCGGCGCATGTCTGGTGCTCCTGTCGTACAAAGCGCCGGACGGTTCGGCTACGGCGCTGGCTTCGCCGCAGATTAACGCGCGTAGACCTGCCTGAAAACCCCTTCTGTCCACCTTGTTATGCGCCCGTGAGCAAGGCGCCGCGGACGGGGGCCCGGCGGCGGTCGGAGGCTTGCCGGACGCAAACGGAAGGTGGCGGAGGGTGACGCCGGGGGGCTTGTGCGCGGGTGCCTCCGGCGGTGAGCGGCGGGGGCCGGCATGCGGGAGGTGTCCGGTGGTGAGCGGTGGGGGCCGGCATACGGGAGGTGTCCGGTGGTGAGCGGTGGGGGCCGGCATACGGGGTGGGGCCGGCGGTGAGCGGCACGCTTGGGGGCCGGTTGGGCGTGGGGAGTCGGCTGCGCTTGGGGGGCCCGGCTGGGCATGGGGAGGTCGGCTGCGCGTGGGGGGGGGGGGGCCGGCTGGGCGTGGCACGCCGGTGGGGGCGGGCGCCACGGGTGCCCGCCCGCTCCGTCCGGTTCCGTGTCGCGCCGGTCTACTCGGTCTTGACCTTGATGGAGCCGTCGATGATGCCCGCCTTGGCCTGGGCCACGGCGTCCGTCAGGCCCGGCACCGCGGCGTACTTCGGGTTGCTGTCGGACAGGCCCACGCCGTCGGACTCGAGGTCGAAGGTCTGGGTGCCGGTCAGCGGCTTGCCGTCCTCGACCGACTTGGCCAGGGTGTACACCGCGCCGTCGATGTCCTTCAGGGCCGAGGTCAGGATGTGGTCCTTGTACGCGGCGAGGGCTTCCTGCCGGTACTGGTCGGAGTCGACGCCGATCGCCCAGACCTCGGCCTTCGCGGCGGCCTCGATCACGCCCTGTCCGGACAGGCCGGCCGCCTGGTAGACGACGTCGGCCTTCTTCTCGATCTGGCCCTCGGCGGCGGCCCGGCCCTTGTCGGGGCTGGAGAAGCCGCCCTCCTCCGCGGTCTGCGTCAGGTACTGGGAGACCACCTTGACCTTGGGGTCGGTGTCCTGCACGCCCTGCTTGTAGCCGGCCTCGAACTTGTGGATCAGCGGTACGTCGACACCGCCCACGAAGCCGACCGTCTTGGTCTTGGTGGCCTTGGCCGCCGCGACGCCCGCGAGGTAGGAGGCCTCGTTCTCGGCGAAGACGAGGGACGCGACGTTCTCGCCCTCGACCACGGAGTCCACGATGCCGAAGGTGACGTCCGGGTGCTTCGACGCGACGGCCTCCATCGCCGGGCCGTAGGCGAAGCCGACGCCGATGACCGGGTTGTAGCCCTGTTTCGCGAGCGAGGCGAGGCGCTGCTCCTTGTCGGCGTCGGTCTCGCCCTCGGTGGGCTCGATGTCGGCGGTCGTGTAGCCGAACTCCTTCTTCGCCCGCTCCAGGCCCGCGTACGCGGCGTCGTTGAAGGACTGGTCGCCCTTGCCGCCGATGTCGTACGCGATGGCGAGGCCCTTGTCGTCCTTGCCGTCGCCGCCGCTCTCGCCGCTGGTACCGCCGCAGGCCGTGGCGGCGAGTGCGAGCGACGCGGCCCCCACCGCGGCGCGGGTCAGTCTCGATGTCCGACGCATCTGAAGCTCCCCATTCTCCAAAGCCCCGCAGCGGGCGCTCGGTTCGGCGCACATTAACGCGCGTAGAAACTCCTGGGAACGGGGTTCCGCGGGGCCGTTACCCATTCGTGCCGCGGGTTGTTGCCGGGGGTGTTCGAGGCGTGCCGCGTGACCTCGTGGCCCGTGCGTCAGGGTGGCCCCGGCCCGCCACGGCCGCAACCGCGACGGGCCGTTCTGCCCTGTGTGACTACTGCACGACGCGGCTACTGCCCTGCGTGGCTACTGCCCTGCGTGGCTACTGCCCTGTGTGGCTACTGCACGACGTGGCTACTCCCCTGCGTGGCTACTGCACGGCGTCGATCAGCGCGGCCGCGGTGAACATCTCCACGCCGACGGTGATGGCGTGCTCGTCCACGTCGAAGTCGCCCTGGTGCAGGTCACGGATGGTGCGCTCGCCGGGCGGGCGGACGCCGAGGCGGGCCATGGCGCCGGGCACCTGCTCCAGGTACCAGGAGAAGTCCTCGCCGCCGAGGCTCTGCTCGGTGTTCTCCACGGTCTCGGTGCCGCGCCGGGCGACCATGGCGGCCTGGAGCAGTTCGGTGCTGGTGACCTCGTTGACGACCGGGGGCACGCCGCGCACGTAGGTGATCTCAGACTTGGCCCGGTACAGGTTGGCGATCTCGTCGATGGCGCCGACCACGAGGTCGGGTGCCTGCCGCCAGGCGTCGAGGTCCAGGCAGCGCACGGTCCCGGCGAGTTCGGCGTGCTGCGGGATGACGTTCGGGGCGTGGCCGGACTCGACCCGCCCCCAGGTCAGGGCGAGCCCGCTGCGGCTGTCCACGCGCCGGGCGACGAGCGGGGGAACGTCGGTGACCACGCGGGCGGCGGCGGTGACCAGGTCGGTGGTGAGGTGCGGGCGGGCGGTGTGTCCGCCGGGCCCGTTCAGGGCGACCTCCAGCCGGTCGCAGGCGGAGGTGATGGGGCCGACCCGCAGTCCGATCCGCCCGGCGTCCACCCGGGGGTCGCAGTGCACGGCGAGGATGCGGCGCACCCCGTCGAGCGCGCCGCCCTCGATGGCGTCGGCGGCGCCGCCGGGCAGCACCTCCTCCGCCGGCTGGAAGACCAGTCGCACGGGCCGGGGCAGCAGGCCCTGTTCGTGCAGGGCGGCGAGCACCAGTCCGGCGCCGAGGACGACGGTGGTGTGCACGTCGTGTCCGCAGGCGTGCGCGCGGTCCGGTACGCGCGAGCGGTACGGGCACTCGCTCTTGGTGTCCGGGATGGGCAGGGCGTCGATGTCGGCCCGCAGGGCGAGCATGCGCGGTCCGCCGGACCACTGTCCCGTGTCGGTGCCGGTGCCGATGTCGCAGACGAGCCCGGTCCCGACGGGGAGTACGCGCGGCTTGAGGCCGGCCTTCTCCAGCCGTTCCTTGATCGCGGCGGTGGTGCGGAACTCCTGGTTGCCCAGCTCGGGGTGCATGTGCAGGTCGCGGCGGAAGGCCACGAGCTCCGCGCGCAGCGCCTCGGGCAGCGCGCCGGGCAGCGCGGACTCACCGGGAGTGTCGGCCTCGGACTCTGGGGACATCAACGCTTTCACCCTTTGCAGAGTAGGGCGCCCGAGCGACCGGTGGACCCACGATCAACAAAAATTCAGCCCGTTAGGGTAAGAAATCGCGGCTGCCCTACGCATAGCCATCGACTCGCTTGGGTAAACTCGCCCGCCTTTCCGACCGAGCCGATCCTGAGAGATTCACCGGGAGTGGTCCGAACCGCTCACCGGCACCCGCCTGGGACACGGGTACCACGCGACGACCGCCCCACGCGCGCCGTGACGGTGCCGGTCGCGGCCCTGCTCAGGGGGCCGGCACGGTCATCACGGCCCGGCCGGCGCGGAGACCACTCCCGGGGGCGCCCCGTGCCGGGTCACCCCCTACCGGTGTCGCTCCGCGCGGGTGTCACTCCGTACCGGGCCCGCCCCACGGCCCGTCGGCAACGAAGAGCCCGCGAAGACTGCATGATCCTCGCAGTCCCCCGGCCCGCCTCTCCTTGACACAATGCAACCG
Source organism: Streptomyces sp. WG5 (assembly GCF_049974565.1). NCBI lineage: Bacteria > Bacillati > Actinomycetota > Actinomycetes > Kitasatosporales > Streptomycetaceae > Streptomyces > Streptomyces sp. WG5. Next base: position 96,772 of record NZ_JBNGGC010000010.1, read on the forward strand.
CCGTACAACATGCCTACGACTCAAGGTGGTTGACTCCATGAGACCGTCCCGCGTGGCTCTCGCCGTGGCCGCCGGTGCTCTCGCCCCGGCCCTGCTGCTCTCCACCCCCTCCTTCGCCGCCACCCCGATACCGTCGGCCGCGGCAGCGGCGGCGGACACGGGTTCCCCCTACGACGAGATGGACGCCGACGACCTGCGCGTCGCCATCGCCAGGACGCTCGCCGACCCCGACAGCGGCCGGCGCGTGATCCAGGAGGCCAACGAGCTCCTCGACGACGCCACCGTGGACGAGATGCGCGCCTGGCTCAAGACCGGGTACCGCCTCGCCCAGGCCGAGGACGACCGCGTCGCCATCTCCCGGCTCCTCGGCGACCCCGACAGCGGCCGGCGCGTGATCCAGGAGATCAACGGGCTCCTCGACGACAGCACCCCGGAAGAGATGCGCGCCTGGCTCGAGACCGGGTACCGCCTCGCCCAGGCCGAGGACGACCGCGTCGCCATCTCCCGGCTCCTCGGCGACCCCGACAGCGGCCGGGCCGTCATCCGTGAGGCCAACGAGGCCCTCGACGACGGCAGCCCGGAGGCGGTGCGCGCGTTCCTGGAGACCGGGCTCCGTCTCGCCCGGGCCGAGGACGACCGCGTGACGATCGCTCGCATGCTGGCCGACCCCGGCATCAGCGACGCCCTGCGCGCGGCGGCGAACGCCGCCATGGACGACGGCTCCCCGGAAGCGCTGCGCCACTTCATCGAGGTCGGCCAGTACGAGGCCGGCGCCTAGGCTTCGCCGGGACGGCACCGGCTGCGGCGCCGCGGGGCGGGCACCCCGGAAGCAGGTGTCCCGCCCGGCCGCGGCACGGGGACTACGCGGTGCCCGCCACCGCCGACAGCCGGTGCACGTCCCGCGCCGACCCCGTGACGCCGGACAGGAACCCCCGGGCCCGCGGCGAGGCGGACTCGGTGAGCCAGGCCGGGTCGATGTCGCAGACGGCGACGCGGACCTCGGTGCCGGCCAGGGCCAGGGGGAGGGTGTGGACGACCGTGGAGGGGAAGCTGAGGACGGTGCGGCCGATGGGGCCGCGGCGGGCGATCAGTTCCAGCGGCAGGTCGGGGCGGACGATCTCCAGGCCCGTCTCCACGGCCAGCCGGTGGAGTTTCTCGGTGCTCTCGCGCCGGTGGGCGAAGTAGCGGGCCGCCCCGTGGGCCTTCGCCAGGCCGCGTACGGCGTCCGTGTAGCGGTCGCCGTCGACCACGCCGGTCTCCACCAGCGAGGTGCCGACCATGTCGGCGCCCTTGGTGATGCGGGGCGGGCCGAAGCGGGACCGGGTCCAGGCGAAGTCGTTCGCGGTGACGGTGACGCCGTCGGGGGTCTCCTCGATGGGCATGGAGGAGAAGACCTCCACGCGGCGGCCCCGGGCGGGGGTCAGACGGCGCCGGGCGGCCCCGGACACGGGGGCGAAGAGCAGGTCGCGGGGGCCGGGGCGGCTGCCCTTGCGGTGCCAGCGGACCAGGCGTTCGCCGTGGGCGAGCTGGGTGACGAACTCCATCGTGGCCGTGCCGTCGTCGACGACGACCAGGTCACCGGCGCGGGTGATGGTGAGGAGCAGCTGTACGTAGCGGGAGAACGGGTCGCCCATGACGATCCGGTCCGCGTGGCGGAGGAGGGACGTCAGGCCGCCCACCGTGCGGAAGGGGGCCGCGGCGCCGCCCCTCGCCTCCTCCCAGCGGACCTCGTGGCCCTCCTTGCGGGCCAGTTCGGACATGCGGCGCAGCTGGCCGCGGGTCATCGGGTCGACGGGTGAGAGGACCACGAGGGTGAGCTCCGCGCCGGGTGCGCGGGTGTGCGCCCACTCCAGCACGTTCAGCAGTTGTACCGGGCTCTCGACGAAGGCGAGAGTGCGGGGGCCGGCATTCCCGGCGCGGGGGCTCATCGGCGTACGACCGTCCCGTGGTGAGGGCGTGGTGGGGGTGTCAGGCCGGGTGTCAGACCGTGACCGGCTCGCCCGCGGCGGCGGCGATCTCCGCCTCGGCGACGACGCCGGTGACGCGGCGCAGCTTCTTCATGGGGCCGAGCTCGGAGTCGTAGACCTTCTTGACGCCGTCGCCGAGGGAGGCCTCGATGGTGCGGATGTCGCGGACCAGGCGGGTCAGGCCCTGCGGCTCGACGGAGGCGGCCTGGTCGGAACCCCACATGGCGCGGTCGAGGGTGATGTGGCGCTCGACGAAGGTGGCGCCGAGGGCGACGGCGGCGAGGGTGGTCTGCAGGCCGGTCTCGTGGCCGGAGTAGCCGATCGGGACGTTCGGGTACTCCTGCTGGAGGGTGTTGATGACGCGGAGGTTGAGCTCCTCGGCCTGCGCCGGGTACGTCGACGTGGCGTGGCACATCAGGATGTTGTCGCTGCCCAGGACCTCGACCGCGTGGCGGATCTGCTTCGGGGTGGACATGCCGGTGGAGAGGATGACCGTGCGGCCGGTGGCGCGCAGGGCGCGGAGCAGCTCGTCGTCGGTCAGCGAGGCGGAGGCGACCTTGTGGGCGGGGACGTCGAACTTCTCCAGGAAGGCGACGGCCTCGGTGTCCCACGGGGAGGCGAACCAGTCGATGTTCTTGGTCTTGCAGTACTCGTCGATCTGGCGGTACTCGTCCTCGCCGAACTCCACACGGTGGCGGTAGTCGATGTACGTCATCCGGCCCCAGGGGGTGTCGCGCTCGATGTCCCACTGGTCGCGCGGGGTGCAGATCTCGGGGGTGCGCTTCTGGAACTTCACCGCGTCGCAGCCGGCCTCGGCGGCGGCGTCGATCAGCTTGAAGGCGTTCTCGAGCTCACCGTTGTGGTTGATGCCGATCTCGCCGGTGATGTAGACGGGGCGGCCGGGGCCGGCCTCGCGGGAACCGAAGGCGCGGATGCGGGAGTTGGTGCTCATGGCGGGGGGCTTCCTTACTTGGACTGGGTGAGCGTGGGGAGTTCGGGTGAGTCGGGGGAGTCGAGCGAGGGGCCGAGGATCCAGCCGGCGATCTCCCGGATCGCGCCGTCACCGCCGGGAGCGGTGGTGACCGCGCGGGCCGCGCCGCGTACGACGTCGTGGGCGCTGGCGACCGCCACGGGCCAGCCGACGAGGGCGAAGCACGGGAGGTCGTTGACGTCGTTGCCGACGTAGAGCACGCGCTCGGGCGCGATGCCCTGCTCCTCGCACCACTGCTTGAGCGCGAGGTCCTTGCGGTCGATGCCGTGCAGCACCGGGAGCTTCAGCTTCCGGGCGCGGGCGGCGACGACCGGGTTCACTTCCGTGGACAGGATCAGCATCGTCAGTCCGCTGCGGCGCAGGGCCGCGATGCCGAGGCCGTCGCCGCGGTGCACGGAGACGAACTCCCGTCCGTCGGAGTCGATCAGCACCCGGTCGTCGGTCTGGGTGCCGTCGAAGTCGAGGACGACCGCGTCGATGTCTTCGGCGGTCGGGAGGGCGCCGGGCCGTGCGGCGTCGAAGAGGGGCGCCAGGGCGCGGGCGCGGGCCAGGTCGTGCGGGTCGTCGATCTCCAGGACGCGGGCCGGGTCGGTGCGGACCAGTTCGGTGCGGCCGAAGAAGCGGTGCCGGTGCTCGCGGAAGCCGGGCGCGGCCATGGCGTAGGCGGCGCCGGTCTCCAGCAGGTCCTGGGGGCGGTCCTGGCGGCGGGGGCGGTACGACTTGTCGTGGTTGACGCCGAAGCCGCCTTCCGCTTCCCCGGTGGTCCGGTCCGTGCCGTCCCGCCACACGAAGCCGTGGAACGGTGCCACGGTCACCGCCGTGTCCGCGCCGCCCTCGGCGACCGCGCCGGCCACCCCGTCGATGTCCTCGCGGACGATGAACGGACTGGTGCACTGCACGAGCAGCACCACGTCCACGGCCGCGCCGTGCAGGGCCTCGTGGGTGTCCATGGCGTGCAGTACGGCGGCCTCGGAGGTGGCCAGGTCCCCGGCGATGGCGGCGGGCCGCAGCACGACCTCGGCGCCGGCCTCGCGGGCCGCGGCGGCGATGGCCTGGTCGTCGGTGGAGACCACGACGTCCGTGACGAGCCGGGCGGCCCGGCACTCGCGTACCGCCCGGGCCACCAGGGGTACGCCGCCGACGGGCGCGAGGTTCTTCGCGGGCACGCCCTTGGAGCCGCCGCGCGCGGGGATCACGGCGAGCACGCGGCGCACGTCGGCGCCCCGGCCCGCTTCCGGTGGGGACATGGGCTGTACTCCTTGGGAACGGTTCGGGGCGGTCACAGCTCCCCCATCCGCCGGATCACCGGGGCGACCCGCTGGACGCCGTGCCGGTAGGCGCCGCGGGCCGCGCGGCGCACCACCTGCCGGACCGGGCCGGGTGCCTTGTCGGCGGCGGGTGCGCCGGGCAGCGGGGTGCCGTCGGGGGCGAGGTGGTGGCGGGCGAGGATGCCGGGGAGGTAGCCCGGGGCGGTGACCGTGGTGTAGTACGGGGCGATCGGGGGCAGGCCGCCGGGGCGGCCGAGCAGGCCCGCGATGCGCTTCCGGGCCTCGTCGAAGGCGGTCTCGTAACCGCCGTCCGCCGCCACGCCCTGCCGGGCGACCCACTCGGGGTCCGGCGTCGGGCGGTGGCCCTCGTCGAGCTGGTCCCAGGAGGCGAGGCAGCCGGAGCCGACGAAGTGGTGGTTGCCGAGCGCCTCACGCACGCCCAGGTCGGTCAGGACGACCGTGGGGATGCGGCGGTGCAGGGATTCGAGGGCCGCCGTGGAGCTGACGGTGACCAGCAGGTCGGTGCGGTCGAGGACCTCGCCCATGTGCCCGTAGACCAGTCGGAAGTTGGGCGGCGGGTCGGCCCGCTGCACCAGCTTCTGGTAGGGCAGCTCCTCGATGTGCGTGGTGTGTTCGCCCGGCCTGGAGCGCAGCTTGAGCAGCACGTCCCGCTCGGGGTGCCGGCGGGCGTGCCGGATCAGCCGTTCGAGGAGGTACGTGCGGTCCTTGCGGCTGTCCGGCACGGAGGGCTGGGCGGCGAAGACGACCGTGTAGCGGCGCTCCCCGTCGTCGGGCTCCCCCCGGTAGGAGGCTCCGCCCAGGAAGGGCAGGGCGACCTCGGTCACCGCGGCGGCGTCGGCGCCGACACCCTCGTACACGCTCCGGAAGCGGTCCGCGTCCTGGCGTGAGTTGGCGAGGACGAGGTCGGCTCCGTGGCGCAGCAGCAGACCGTCGGCGAGCTTCTCGTAGACGACGCCGACGTAGCCGGTGACGACGACGGGCCGTTCGGCGCGGTTCTCCCAGACCCGGCCCAGGCCGTGCAGCATCGCCTGGACGCCGCCGCCGACCAGGGCGAGGACGATGATGTCGTAGGGCTCCTCGTCCGTCGCCCCGCCCATCGCCCGCAGGAACTCGGCGGCGGTCACCTCGCGGAGCGAGTCCGCGGTGACGCCGACTTCCCGCAGCTGGCGGGCGGTGGGGGTGGCTCGGCCGCGCAGGAGGTAGCCGTCCAGGCGGATGTCCGTGTTCTCGGGGGCCCCGGGTGAGATGCGGGTCGCGGTGAGCGCGCCCCATTTCCACCGGGTGTCGGAGTCCGCCAGGACGGCGACGCGCAGGGCCTTCGTTGCACTTGCTGGCACGTCGTAGACGCTAGGAAGCCATTTCTAGGAGCCGCCCAATTGGAATCCAACAAACGGTGAACAGCACATCGCCGAATGGAGAATCGGGCCGTCGGACGCCCGGAACAGCACGCGCTTCACGGCTTCGCCATGCCTCATTCACCCCGTGTCAAGGTTCAGGTAAAGCCGGGTGCCGGGCCGCCGCCTAACGTCGGTCATGTGCCAAAGCTCTCCGTCATCGTGCCGTTCTACAACGTGCGGCAATACGCACCCGACACCCTGCGGAGTCTGCGCGCGAACGCGCGGGACGACTTCGAATTCATTCTCGTCGACGACTGCTCGTCGGACGGGACCGTGGACCTCCTCGCGCGGGCCGAGTCCGAGCTGCCGGGGGCGGTGCTGGTCCGACACGAGCGGAACGGCGGCCTGGCCACCGCCCGCAACACCGGCATCGAGCGGGCGCGCGGCGAGTACGTGACCTTCCTGGACGGTGACGACTGGCTGGCCCCCGGCTACTACGACCGGCTCGTCGCCGCGATCGAGGAGCTGGGCTGCGACTTCGTGCGCACCGACCACGTCCAGTGCACGGCGCGGGCCCGCGTCGTGCACCGGGTGCCGCACGGCCGCCGGGGCGTGACGCTGCGCCCGCGCGACGCGATCCTGCCCGCGCACCGGTCCACCTCCGTCGACTACGCCTACGCGTGGGCCGGCATCTACCACCGCCGGCTGGTCGAGCGCGGTCTGCTGCACTTCACCGACGGGCTGCGCACGGCCGAGGACCGGCCGTGGATCTGGAAGCTGCACCGGGAGGCGGAGTCCTTCGCGGTCACCGGGCTGCTCGGCGTCTTCTACCGGCGCGGGGTGGCGTCCTCGCTCACCCAGATCGGGGACGTCCGCCAGCTCGACTTCATCCGCGCCTTCGACGAGGTCGTCGCCGGGGCGGCCGAGGACGCCGACGCCGCGAGTCTGCTGCCGAAGGCCGTACGCACGTACTGCGCGATCATTTCCCACCATCTCGGTTCCATCGAAAGGTTCGAACCCGCCGTGGCCCGCAAACTGAAGGTGATGAGCGCCGCCGCGCTGCGGCGGATGCCGCAGGACGCGCTCGACGAGGTGCTCGGCTCGATGGACGCCGAGCGCGCCACGCGGCTGCGCCGGCTGCGCCGGCGTGCGGTGCCGGCCGCGGAGGTGGCCGCGTGACCACGCAGATCTTCCTGGCGTCCACGCTGTACGGCACGGCCACCCTCGCCGCCGCCCTCGACTCCGGCTGCTTCGACGCGGCCGACCGGCGGATACTGCTGGTCTCGAACAACGCGGTGACGCCCGAGACGACGCCTTCCGTGGACGAGATGCCCGGGTTCGAACAGCTGCGGACGCGGTTCGACGACGTGGTGTCGTGGAACGAGGCGATCTTCCCCTTCCACCCCGGCGGCTGGTCCCCGCGGGTGGAGGACGCGCCCATGTGGGAGCGGTATCTGCGGCTGGCCTGGGGAATCGGCGACGACGACGTGGCACTCGCCGTGGAGTCGATCCAGGTGCACCCCGCGCTCGGCGTGGCGGAGATCTTCACCGACGCGCCCCTGACCGTCTACGCCGACGGCCTGATGAGTTACGGCCCCACCCGCAACAAGCTCGACCCGCTGGTCGGCACACGGGTGGAACGGCTGCTCCACCTCGACCTGGTACCCGGCCTCGCGCCACTGCTGCTGACGGAGTTCGGCGTCGGGGCGGAGATCGTGCCGACCGAGGCGTTCGTCAAGGTGCTGGCCGAGCTGGCGGACACCGGCGCCGGCCTGCCGGACGTGGAGCGGCCCGCGGTGCTGCTCGGCCAGTACCTGTCGGCGCTGGGCATCCTCTCCGCCGAGGAGGAGGAGAGCCTGCACGTGACCATGCTGACCGGCGCCGTCGGCCTCGGGCACACCCGCGTGGTCTTCAAACCGCACCCCACGGCCCCGGCCCGCTTCACCCGCACCCTGGAACAGGAGGCGGAGAAGCTCGGCGTCGACCTCACCGTGGTGGACACGCCGGTCCTCGCCGAGGTGCTGTACCGGCGGATGCATCCGGCCCTGGTCGTGGGCTGCTTCTCCACGGCCCTGCTGACCGCCTCCGCGCTGTACGGGCTGCCGGTCGCCCGGGTCGGCACGGAGACGCTGCTGGACCGGCTGACGCCGTACGAGAACAGCAACCGCGTCCCGGTCACCATCGTTGACGCGCTGCTGCCCGAGCCGGCCGAGGCGGCCGCCGTCGCGGAGGGGCGGCAGGGCCTGGACACCGAGGCCCTCGCCGCGCTGGTGCGGGCCGTCGGATTCGCGATGCAGCCCAAGATCCTGCCCGAGCTGCGGCCGGCGGCCGAGGAGTACCTGCGGGACAACCTGAACGCCCGCACCCGGCGGTACTTCAAGAAGCGCCGGCTGACCTCGCTCGGCCTGCCCGGCGGCATCCCGGAGCGGCTGGCGTTCCTGCCGCACAATTCCACGGCACGCAAGGTGGTGCGGCGGGCGAAAGCCATTCGGCGCTCGATCAAGAAGTGAGGTGATCACCGGTGTCGCGGAGATGAACCCGGGATGCCGCGATCGCCGAACCGCGCTCCGCTCGTGTTCCCTCCATCCGCTGCTTGCCGCTTCTCGGCCACCTACCTGACGGGAATTGCCCTCGGAAAAAACACGTCTCTGTGCATCCGTGCGTCACAGCCCTTTTCGGACCGGGCTGGTCGTCCGTGTTCATCGCCGTCCTCGCCGAGAACCGCCACCACCGACGAACACGCGGGTGAACTGGAGTGCGACGTCCGAAGGGGTTTTCCCGTACGCGCGCGTCACCGAGCACGTCATGGCGTACGAGGCCGCACACCGGAAGCCGGCCGGACACCGGGAGTTTCCCGGATGTTCTCGCGCCTGTCCGCTCGGTTGTTCATCTTCCGAACAGGCGATGCCCAGCCTGTGCCGCACCCGCCCCCGAGGAGGGCCGCCCGCGGCGCACCTCCGCGGGCGTCCTGGGAAACCGACATCGACCGGGCAGCGGTCAAAGGAGTAGGACGAGCGTGACCGAGACGGCCGTGAGCACCCCGACAGCGCGGCCCGGTCCGGCCGCTTCCCCCGCGGCAGCGGCCGGACCGGCACCGGAACCGCGGAAGCCCGCGCCGGGCCGGCTGCGCGCCCTGGACGGACTGCGCCTGGTGGCCGCGCTGATGGTGGCGGCGTACCACTACGGCGGACGCGGCGGCACCGTCACCGACGCCTGGGGCACTTCCCCCGCGCTCCAGTTCCCGTCCCTGCACACCCTGTTCGCCTACGGCTGTCTCGGTGTCCAGGTCTTCTTCGTGATCAGCGGGTTCGTGATCTGCATGAGCGGCTGGGGGCGGTCGCTGACGTCGTTCTTCGCGTCCCGCGTGTCCCGGCTGATGCCCGCCTACTGGGTGGCGGTCGTCCTGGTGACCGCGGTGTTCGCGCTGCCGGCGGTCGCCTACGAGGCGGTGTCGCCGAGCGACGCCCTGGTCAACCTGACGTTGCTGCAGCAGCCGCTGGGCGCGGACCGGGTGCTGGGCGTGTGCTGGACGCTGTGGGTGGAGGTGCGCTTCTACGCGCTGTTCGCGCTGTGCGTCGTCCTGCCCGGCGCCGACCGCCGCCGGGTCCTGATGTTCTGCGGCGGCTGGCTCCTCGCCGCGGTGCTCGCGCAGGCCGCGGACGAGCCGCTCCTCGACCTGGTGCTCATGCCGGAGTACGCCCCCTTCTTCGTGGGCGGCATCGGCCTGTACCTCGTCCACCGCGACCGGCAGGACGCCCACGGGTGGGGCATCACGGCCGTGAGCTTCCTGGTCGGGCAGCACTACGCGGTCAACGAGCTGTGGAACGCCGCCGACCCGGAGGCCTTCGCCCACCGCACGACCACTGGCATCGTCCTCGTCGTCGCCTTCGGCTTCCTGGCGGTGGCGGCGATCGCACTGGGGTGGCTGAGCCGGGCGAACTGGCGCTGGCTGACGGTGGCCGGGGCCCTGACGTACCCCTTCTACCTGGTGCACGAGCATCTGGGCTGGGTGGTGATCCGCGCCCTGCACCGCGGTCTGCACGTGCCGTCGGCGGCGACCTTCGTACTGACGACGGCCGCGATGCTGCTGCTGGCCTGGCTGTTGCACCGGTTCGTCGAGAAGCCGCTGACCCCGCGGCTGCGGGCGGCGCTCTCCCGGACGCGCTGAGCGGCACGTCCGGGCCGCCCCGGCGTGCGGAGGAGCGGCCTCCACCGCGCGCCGGGGCGTGCCGGGCCGCCCGTGACGCCGTACGGGGTCAGCTCAGGGGCAGCGGGGCCGGACCCGCCGGGGCACGGCCCGTGACGCGGAAGTTGTCGGCGTGCTCCAGCGTGAAGTGCTCCCAGCCGCCGACGACGGTCGTCGGGCGGGTGCGCAGCAGGTTCGCGTCGGCTCCGGTGAAGTTGGCCTCGGTGGTGACGTACTTGTCGTTCGCCTCCGACCGCAGGGCGTACTTCTGGCCTCCCTGCGGCACCAGCGTGAACCGCTCCCACCCGTTGAGGGACTCGCTGCGGGCGCGCAGCACGCCCTCGTAGGCGCCGGTCTCGTTCAGCTCGGTGGTGACGAAGAGACCGTTGGCCGCGGACCGGAGGCCCACCGTGGCTCCGCCGTCCCGGGTGTGGAGCGTGAACTGCTCCCAGCCCGCCACCTCGTCGCTGCTTGCCCGCAGCATGTCCTCGTGGATGCCGGAGGCGTTCAGGGCGGCGGACACGTACTTGCCGTTCGCCTGCGCCTTCAGGGACCAGCGGGCGACCTGGGTGCCGATCCAGTCGGTGATGTCGTCCAGCCTGGTCCCGACGGCACCGCGGCGGGTCTCCTCGGACCCGAAGCAGCCGCCCTGCCAGGAACGGCTGCTGATCGCGACCAGCTCGTCGCCGCCGGCGCCGGAACGGACCGCCGGGCCGCCCGCGTCGCCCTTGCAGATCGCGGCACCGTCCTGCCCCTCCACGTCCAGTTCCGCGCCGCGGGTCCCGGTGACGGTGAACGTTCCGGCGTGCGACCGCAGGGGCGCCCATGCGTCCGCGGTGCGTCCGTAGCCGGCGACGGTCAGTTCCTCGCCGTCGACGGGCGCCTCGGCGCCGAGGGGCACCGGAGTGATGTTGTACGCCGGCGCGGACAGCCGCGCCAGCACCAGGTCCCGGTCCGCCCGGGGGACCAGCTCCACGATGTCCCGGACCACTCCGGCCGTCGTGGTCAGGTCGGTGCGTCCCACGGTGGCCTTGGCCGGACGGGCCGGCGGGCCCGCGGGGACCGCGGTCGGCTGCGCCGGGTCCTCGGCGAAGCAGCTCGCCGCCGTGACGATCCACCGGGCCTCGACGAGCGCGCCGGAACAGGCGCGGTCCGTGTCCCCTATCTCGATCCTCGCGACGTAGGACTTCTCCGCGTCGCCGACCGGCTCGCCCACGGTCGCCCGGGCCGGGCCGGCGACGAGCGTGCCCGCCATGACCAGCACACCGGCGAGCCAGACGCCGGGTCTCGCATTCTTCATCATGTTTTCCGCATCCCTGTCACGTTTCACGGCATACGCTGTTCGGCGGTTCTCCGCCTGGGTACTTCCACGACTCTGAACGCGTCATGTAATCCCCGGCTCCTTACATCCGCCTGTACCGGAGGTGTCCGCGAGGTGCGCGGCACCGGCTCCGGAGGGTGCCTGCCCGGGTACGTTGGGCAATAAGTGTGATGTTCCGCTCATGAGATTGTGCGAGCCGTTCACGCGGCAGACGGTGAGGAGGCATCCTCGCCTCATGGCCACTGCGCAAGAGACGCACAAGCACCCCGGTGAGCTGAACGACGTCCCCGGCTGGTTCTGGCCGCTCGACCAGGTGCTGTTCTCCTGGTTCCTGGAGCGGCAGGAGCAGCAGGGCACCCGCGGCGACCTGCTCGAACTGGGCGCCTACCTGGGCAAGAGCGCGATCCTGCTGGGGCACCACCTGCGGGACGGCGAGAGGCTCACGGTCTGCGACCTGTTCGGGACCGAGCCGCCGGACGCGGCCAACCGGGCGGAGGCGGCGAAGTCGTACTCCTCGCTCACCCGGCAGGCCTTCGAGCAGAACTACCTCTCCTTCCACGACACCCTGCCGACGATCGTCCAGGCGCCCAGTTCCGCGATCGCCGACGAGGTCGCGCCCGGCACCTGCCGCTTCGCCCACATCGACGCCTCGCACCTGTACGAGCACGTCCACGGGGACATCGGCGCGGCCCGGGACCTGCTGCTGCCCGACGGCATCGTCGTCCTCGACGACTTCCGCAGCGAGCACACCCCGGGGGTCGCCGCCGCCGCCTGGGAGGCCGTGTTCAACCGGGGACTGCGTCCCGTCTGCCTGAGCAGCCAGAAGCTGTACGGCACCTGGGGCGACCCGGAGCCGGTGCGGGAGGAGCTGCTCGCCGCGCTGCGCGGGCGCGACGACTGCGCCGTGACCGTGGAGCAGGCCGCCGGGCACCGGCTGATCCGGGCCCGCGCCAAGGGCAAGCGGATGCATCTGCCCTCGCTGCCGTCCTCGCGGCACCCGGCGCCCGCGGCGACGCCGAGTCCGCCGGCGCCCGCCTCGCAGGCGTCCGGCTCGCCGGCGCCCGCCTCCTCGGCGCAGCGGGCGGATGCCGCGCCGGTCCCGGAGCGGACCGAGCAGGCCGGTCCGGCGGACCGCGCGGCACGGGCGACGCGGCCGCCGACCCCGCGCGACCGCACCCGCCGTCTCGCGCTGGACCTGCTGCCGCCGGCCGTCACCCGTGCCGTGCGCCGGTACCGGGCGGCGCAGCGGGCGAAGGCACCGGGTACGGGTCAGCCGAGGCGGTAGGCGGCCCCGATCCCTTCGACCACCAGGGCCAGGCCCTCCTCGAAGTTCCGCTCGTAGTCCGTGAAGATCTCCGCGCCCGCCTGAGCCGCCAAGGGGTACTCGGCCATCAGGCGGGCGCGTGCGTCCAGGTCGTAGCCCTCCCGGCGCTCTCCGGGCAGCGGGTGCACGCCCTGTTCCTCGGTGACGAAACCGATGGTGAACACGTACGCCGTCATGGTCGCCCGCACCGCCTGGGCGAGGGTGAGCCCGGCGGCGGTGAACAGGCGCAGGTTCTCCTCCATCTGCTCGGCGTGCACCACGCCAGTGAAGCGTGAGCCGCTGAACACCTTCGCGCCGTCGCGGTAGCCGAGCAGCGCCGCACGCAGGCCCCGGTTGACCTTGAACAGCCGCTCCCGCCAGGTGTCGGCCGCGTCGAGAGGGGTCCCGGCGGCCATCCGCCGGTACATCTCGGTGGCCATCTCGTCGAGCAGCGCCTGCTTGTCCTTGAAGTGCCAGTACAGGGCGGGCGCCTTGACGTCCAGCTCCCTGGCGATGGCGCGCAGGGTGAGGCCGTCCAGACCGACCTCGTTCAGCAGTTCCAGCGCCGTGTCCGCGACCCGTCGGCGGTCGAGGGGGGCTCGTCGTTCCGTTCCCACGCTTGACAGCTTAACGGTGTTAAGTCCATCCTCGCACCCAAGAGGCACTTAACACCGTTAAGGAGAGTGGTCATGGAGACGGACACGGACGTCCTGGTCGTCGGTGCGGGCCCCACCGGTCTCGCCCTCGGTGTCGATCTGGCCCGGCGCGGGGTGGACGCCCTGGTCGTGGAGCGTGCGGAGAAGCTGTTTCCCGGCTCCCGCGGCAAGGGCATGCAGCCCCGCACGATGGAGGTCTTCGACGACCTCGGCGTCCTGGACGCCATCCGCGCGGCGGGCGGGACCTACCCGGTCGGCATGATCTGGCGGAACGGGGAGCGGGTCGGCGAGCACCGGATGTCCGACCCGGCCGAGGCGAGCGAGGACTCGCCGTACAACGAGCCGTGGATGGTGCCCCAGTGGCGCACCCAGGAGATCCTCAGGGCCCGGCTGGAGGAGCTGGGCGGCGGGGTCTCCTTCGGCCGTGAGGTCACGGGGATCGAGCAGGACGCGCACACCGTCACCGCGCACCTCGCCTCCGGCGGCACCGTACGCGCCCGCTATCTGGTCGCCGCCGACGGCGGCCGGTCCGCGGTGCGCCGGGCCCTGGGCATCGGCATGACCGGCGAGACCGTGGACCCGAGCCCGACACTGGTGGCGGACGTCCGGATCAGCGGGCTGGACCGCGACCACTGGCACATCTTCCCGCCCGCCGGTGAAAGCGCTTCCCTCCTCGCCGTCTGCCCGCTGGCCGGCACCGACGACTTCCAGGTGGTCGCGCGGTTCCCGGAGGGAGCGGCCGTGGACCTCACCGCGGACGGCATCCGCAAGGTCGTCGCGGAGCGCTCGCACCTCGCCCCCGAGGACGTGACCGAGGTGCGCTGGGCCTCCGACTTCCGGCCGCGCGCCGCCCTGGCCGACCGGTTCGCCGCGGGCCGGGTCTTCCTCGCCGGGGACGCGGCGCACGTGCACTCACCGGCGGGCGGACAGGGTCTGAACACCAGCGTCCAGGACGCCTACAACCTGGGCTGGAAGCTGGGAGCGGTGCTGGCGGGCGGAGCTCCGGCCGCGCTCCTGGACACCTACGAGGAGGAGCGGCGCCCGGTCGCCGCGCAGGTGCTCGACCTGTCGACCGGCATCCACCGCGGGGAGGTGCGGCGCGGCGGGGCGACGCGGCAGCTGGGGCTGGGCTACCGGGACTCGTCCCTGACGAGTGAGACCCGGGCGGTGGTCGCGGAGGGCGCGCTCCGGGCCGGTGACCGGGCGCCGGACGGCACGGTGGGCGGGGTACGGCTCTTCGACGCCTTCCGGGGGCCGCACTGGACACTGCTGGCGCTGGGCGTCGACGTGCCCGACGGGACGGTGGGGGCGGCGGTGCGGGTGGTGTGCGGGACGGCGCACGGGGCGTACGGGGCGGGGGTGTTCCTGGTGCGGCCGGACGGGTACGTGGGGTGGGCGGGCGACACGCCCGCCGGTCTCGGCGACCACCTGCTGCGCTTCGGCCGCCCCTGACCGGCTGCTCCGTCAGCCGTCGCCGTCGCAGTCGCCGTCGCCGTCGTCCGCCCGGGCGTAGCACTCGGCCCGGGGACCGGGGTCGTCGGACCCGGTGGACGACGGCGACCGCGACAGCCAGGCGGAAGACGTCGGCGCGTGACAGTTCTCGGTGACATGGGCGTCGCGGAAGCCCTCGTCGACGACGGACAGGTCAGGAACCGCGGCTCAGAACGCGTCCGAGGGCACGTACGTCCCCCAGACCTCCCGCAACGCGTTGCACACCTCGCCCACGGTCGCCCGCGCCCGCAGCGCGTCCTTCATCGGGTACAGGACGTTGTCCTCACCCTCGGCCGCCTTCTTCAGGGCCGCGAGCGCGGTGTCCACCGCCTGCTGGTCGCGCTCGGCGCGGAGCTTGGCGAGGCGTTCGGCCTGCTGGGCCTCGATGGCCGGGTCGACGCGGAGGGGCTCGTACGGCTCCTCCTCGTCGAGCTGGAAGCGGTTGACGCCGACCACGACCCGCTCGCCGGAGTCGGTCTCCTGGGCGATGCGGTAGGCGGAGCGCTCGATCTCGCTCTTCTGGAAGCCGTGCTCGATCGCCGCGACCGCGCCGCCGAGGTCCTCGACCTTCCGCATCAGCTCCAGCGTCGCCGCCTCCACGTCGTCGGTCATCTTCTCGACGACGTAGGAGCCGGCGAACGGGTCGACGGTCGCCGTCACGTCCGTCTCGTAGGCGAGGACCTGCTGCGTGCGCAGGGCCAGCCGCGCCGACTTGTCCGTCGGCAGCGCGATCGCCTCGTCGAAGGAGTTGGTGTGCAGGGACTGCGTGCCGCCCAGCACCGCGCCGAGGCCCTGCACCGCGACGCGGACCAGGTTGACCTCCGGCTGCTGCGCGGTCAGCTGCACCCCGGCAGTCTGGGTGTGGAAGCGCAGCATCAGCGACTTGGGGTTCTCCGCGCCGAACTCCTCGCGCATCACCCGCGCCCAGATCCGGCGGGCCGCGCGGAACTTGGCGACCTCCTCCAGGATCGTCGTACGCGCCACGAAGAAGAAGGACAGCCGGGGCGCGAAGTCGTCGACGTCCATGCCGGCCGCGACCGCCGTGCGCACGTACTCGATGCCGTCCGCGAGGGTGAACGCGATCTCCTGCGCGGGTGACGCGCCCGCCTCGGCCATGTGGTAACCCGAGATCGAGATGGTGTTCCACTTCGGGATCTCGGCCTTGCAGTACTTGAAGATGTCCGCGATCAGCCGCAGCGACGGCTTGGGCGGGAAGATGTACGTCCCGCGCGCGATGTACTCCTTCAGCACGTCGTTCTGGATCGTGCCGGTCAGCCGGTCGGCGGCCACCCCCTGCTCCTCGGCGACCAGTTGGTAGAGCAGCAGCAGCAGCGAGGCGGGGGCGTTGATCGTCATCGACGTCGACACCTTGTCCAGCGGGATCCCGCCGAACAGCACGCGCATGTCGTCGATCGAGTCGATCGCCACGCCGACCTTGCCGACCTCGCCGCTCGCGATCGGGGCGTCCGAGTCGTGCCCCATCTGCGTGGGCAGGTCGAAGGCGACCGACAGCCCCATCGTGCCGTTGGCGATCAGCTGCTTGTACCGGGCGTTCGACTCCGTCGCCGTACCGAAGCCCGCGTACTGACGCATCGTCCACGGCCGGCCCGTGTACATCGACGGGTACACGCCCCGGGTGAAGGGGTACTTCCCCGGCTCGCCCAGCTTCTCCGCCGGGTCCCAGCCCTCCTGGGCCTCGGGCCCGTAGACCGGTTCGATGGGCAGTCCGGACTCTGACTCGCGCGCCATGGTGTGATGCCTCCCGCTGAGCACATGTTCGAACGGCTCGAACTACCCGTCAATTGCTCGCCACTGCAGACCGATCGTCCGACGGACTGTATCCGCGCGCGTGCGCCCGGTGGAGAGGCGCACGCTGGGACCTTGCTCACAACCTCGTTGCGGTCCCGGTCACAACGATGCCGCGCCGTTCGCGAAGCGTCATCCGCGGGGAACATCTCGGGGGACGTCCGTGCAGGATGGTGAGACGGCGGGGGGCCGTGATGCGTATGACGCGGGTGGGAAACAGGGGAAGGGCGGCTGCCGTCGCCCTCGCGGCCGTACTGGCGGCGGGCGGCTGCACCGTGCAGGGCACGGTCACCGACGGCAAGGGGCGCGCGCCGGTGCGCATCGACGTCACCGGCGCGCCGCCGAAGCACACACCGGCCGGCGACGGGCCGGCGAGCGCCCCGCCCGCCCGCAGCGAGCCGCCGGTGCTGTGGAGGCTGGGCGACACCGGCCGGGACGTCCGCGAACTCCAGGCCCGGCTCCGTCAGGTGGAGTGGCTCGTCGACGGCCCGACCGGGACGTACGACGACCTGACCGAGCGCGCGGTGAGCGGTTTCCAGGGCAAGCGCGGGCTGCCCGTGACGGGCCGCACCGACACGGTCACCTGGCAGCGGCTGCTGGGGATGTCGCGAGAGCCGGGCACGTGGGAGCTGTACCTGATGGGCGGGCAGCCGGCCGCCGCACCCGACCCGCGCTGCCTGACCGGCCGGGTGCTGTGCGTCAGCAAGTCGAGCCGGACGCTGCGCTGGATGGTCGACGGACGGACCGTGTCGACGATGCCGGTGCGGTTCGGCTCGCAGTACACGCCGACCCGGGAGGGCGTGTTCCACGTCTACTGGAAGTCCCGCCACCACGTCTCGACGCTCTACGACTCGGCCATGCCGTACGCGATGTTCTTCAGCGGCGGCCAGGCCGTGCAC
The DNA here is from genome assembly GCF_049974565.1 of Streptomyces sp. WG5. Taxonomy (NCBI): domain Bacteria; kingdom Bacillati; phylum Actinomycetota; class Actinomycetes; order Kitasatosporales; family Streptomycetaceae; genus Streptomyces; species Streptomyces sp. WG5. The sequence goes on from NZ_JBNGGC010000010.1 coordinate 114,018, forward strand.
TATTCGTACGACTTCGCCGCCCGCGGCTACGCGGGCGCCTCGCACGGCTGCGTCAACGTACGGGACGAGGCGGCGATCGCGGATCTGTACGCCCAGGTGCGCAACGGCGACAAGGTCGTCGTGTACCGGTGAGGTGGCGAGGCGCACGAGGAAGGGGGGCGCGGGCGGGACCGGGGGAACGTGTCCCGCCCGCGCCGAGGTGCACGAGCCGTAGGTACGGGGGGAACCCCGGCTCGGTGCAACAGCCGATGACCAGTCGGCTCACTCATTACTGCGCCACGGTGCCCGAAAGTGTCACACCCGCGGCGGGGAAAACCTCCGGAGTCCGAGAAAGCGCAGGTCGGAGGGCATCTCCGAAAGCGGACGAGGTGTGCGCCGGGTAGGCCGGCCGCTGCTGCGCCAGAGGGGGGAGGGCCCAGGGGGCGCGCGGACCGTGGTGGTGCCCGGGGGGCGGGGTTATGTGAGGACCGTCGTCGTCATCGTCCTTGCCGCCCTTGTCACCGCCGCCCTTCTTTCCGCCTTCGCCTCCCTTGCCGCCGTTGCCGCCGTTGCCGCCTTTACCGCTGTTGCCGCTGTTGCCTTCTTTGTCCGGCTTGTCGCCCTTGCCGCCCCTGCCGCCGGAGCCACCCGAGCCCTTCTCGCTCTCCCCGGACTCGTCGGGCTCCCTGCCGTCCTTGCCCCTGCCGCGGCCCGGGGCGGAGCCGGCAGACCCGGCGAGGAGGTCGCCGCAGTACTTCCCGACCCGGGACGAACCCCCGGCCGCGTCCTTCAGCGCACGCCCGCGGGCGCCCTCCGGCTCCCTGCCGGCACGTACGTCACGGCAGGCCGCCGCGAGGTCCGGCCACCCCCGGCCGGAGCCGTTCTCCGCCCGGTCGTGGGAGGTGTCGCCGGAACCCGCTCCGGGGTCGGAGCCGCGGTCCTCGGCCGTGCCGCCGTCCGCTCCGCTCTTCGCGCCGCCCCGGTCCGGCGCGCCGGGCGCGGGGCCGCCGGGCGCCGGTCCGCCCTCCACGCCCTCGAGCGGTGAGGGCGAGGTGCGCGAGTGGTCGGGGGACGCGGCGGCCGAGACGGTGGCGGCGGGTTCCGGTTCGGCGCCGTCGAACGGCGCCGGCAGGACTCCGGTTCCGGCGGCGACCGCCACCCCGCCGACCATGCCGGCGGTCAGCGCGGCGGCCAGCCCGAAGCGCAGCGGACGGCTCCAGCGGGGCTGCCGGGTGCCGTCGCCGCGCGGGCCGATGCGGATCAGCCCGGCGTCGGAGGGCTGTGCGCCGGCGCCGCTCCCGGCGGCGGCCGGCGTCCCCGTCGGCGCGGCCTTCCGCTCGGCCCGCGCCGCGCGGAAGGCGGCCAGCGCGGCGGCCTCGCCGGGGAGTTCCCCGCCGCTCGGCACCGGTGGCGCGGAGAGTGCGCCCAGCGCCCGGGCGAGCCGTTCGGCCCGGTCGCGGTCCGCGGGGTCGACAGCCTCGAGTGACTCTCCGCGCAGCAAGATCTCCGCCGTTTCGCGGTCCAGCCACCTGTCCTGCTCGTCGGCCATCACATGTCCTTCTGCGTCCGCGCACGCGTATGCGTCACAGTCGCGGACGTCACCGCACGGTGGTGCGGTTCTCGCTGAGGCGGCAGGGCGTCGAGCCCGCCACCCGATTCCGGATCGCCGCCGAGCAGCTCGGCCAGGCGCTTCAGGCCGCGGTGCGCCGCCGTGCGGACGGCGCCGGGCCGCTTGCCCAGTGTCTCGGCGGCGCTCTTGGCGTCGAGGCCCACCACCACGCGCAGGACGACGGCCTCGGCCTGGTCCTGGGGCAGCCGGGCGATGAGGGAGAGAGTACTGCCGGTGGCCAGGGCCTCCATGGCCTCGTCCGCGGTGTCGGACTCGGCGGGCCTGCCGGTCAGCTCCGTCTCGTCACCGCCCGTCGCCGGCCGGCGACCGCGCATGCGGATGTGGTCGAGCGCGCGGTTGCGGGCGATACGGGCGGCCCAGCCCCGGAACCGGTCGGCGTCGCCGTCGAACCGTTCCAGGTCACGGGCGATCTGCAGCCAGGCCTCGGACGCCACGTCCTCGGCGTCCGGATCGCCGACCAGTGTCCGCACGTATCCCAGCAGCCGCGGATGCACTGCGCGGTACACAGCCCGGAACGCGGTCTCGTCCCCGTCCTGTGCCGCACGCACCGCGGCGGTCAGCTCCGCGTCGTCCCCCAGCACCGAGCCTCTCTTTGCGCCTCAGCCGGCGCCGCTCTCGCGGACCGGGTACTCGCCGTCGTGGTCCCTCACTTGATGGTCGCGGTGGTCCACTGCGGGTGTGGAGCGGGAGTGAGGCTCCCACTGATCGGCGCGAATGGCACGTTACGTCTTGAAACCGCCACTCGTCCATGTCCTCATCCCATTGCCGTACAAGATGCAACTAAGCCGTGACGCGGTGGGGTGTGACAGAAAACGCAGCCGCGGCGCTGTAGGGAGTACGGGCCGCCGCGCGGCCCGTGCCGCGCGACGGCCGGGGCCTCTCCTGTGGGGGGTGGCGGCCCCGGCCGTTGCCTCGGCCGCCTCGATCGTCGTCGGTGAGGTTACTGGCCCTTGCCGGGGGTCCGGTCCGCCGACCCCGTGCCGCCTCCGCCGCCGTTCCCGTCGGCAGCGTCACCGGCGTTGCCGTTCGACCGGCCCGGCTGGGCCGGCCCGGCCGCGCCGCTCGGCCTGTTCGTGCCGCCCGGGGCTCCGGGGGTGCCAGGAGTTCCGGGGGTTCCGGGAGTGCCAGAGGCTCCTGGGGTGCTCGGGGTTTCCGGGGTGCTCGGGGTCCCCGAGGTGCTCTGCCGGTCCCCTTCGGCGCGCTGCTCCGCGCAGTAGGAGGCCACGTTCCCCGGATCGCCCGCCGCCGCGACGAGCCCCTGCCAGGCCGTGGCGTCCAGCGCCTTGCCGCGGCCCTCCAGCCGCTCGTACGCGCGGCAGCGGGCCTCCGTGTCCCCGGCGGCGGCCGGGCGGTCCGGCCCCGCCGAGGTGGCGCCGGGAGCCGTGCGGCCGGGGCGCGGGGTGTTCACGGGCCGGACCTCGGTGCCGCCCGTTGCGGCAGGCGGACGGGAGCGGTCCGGCCCGGCGGCGTCCGTGGCCGAGCCGCCTCCGCCGCCGATCGCCGCGTAGGCGACGCCGCCCAAGGTGATGCTCGCGAGCAGTACCGAGAGCGCGGTCTTCAGCGTGCGCCCCGCGCCTGTGCGCGCACGCGGGCGCCAGTCGTCCCGCCGGCGACTGCGCGCCGCCCGGCCCGGCGCCGCGTCCAGGGCGTCCCGGAACGCGGCCACGGCCCGTCGCTCGCCCTCGGCGTCGACGCGCTCGTCCCGCAGGGCGGCGGCGAGCAGCCGCTCCATCCCGGGGGTGTCGTGGCGGGCGGGACGGGGTCCGGCGTGGCCACCGCCTTCGCCGTGCTGTGCGCCCATGTCCGCCTCCGTTCCCGCTCGGTCGGCCGGGACGCCGCCGTCGGTGCCCGTCATGTCGACTCCCCCAGCGTCCTGGGCGCGTCATCCGTCACACGGTCGACACCCATCTGCCGTGCCAGCCGCTTCAGTCCCCGGTACGTCGCCGTGCGCACCGCGCCCGGCCGCTTGCCGAGGACGCGCGCGGCGGACGGCCCGTCGAGGCCGACGACGACCCGCAGCAGCACGGCCTCGGCCTGGTCGCGGGGCAGTCCCGAGACCAGGGCCAGGGCGGCCTCCGTGGACAGCGTCTCCAGGGCCTGGTCGTGCGTGGAGTGCGGGCCGGGCAGGTCCAGGACGTCCTGTTCCAGTGCCGTCGCCCGGGGCCGTACCTTCTGGCGGCGCAGGTGGTCCAGGGCCCGGTGCCGGGCGATCGTCGCCGTCCAGCCCCGGAAGCCGGCCCCGTCGCCCCTGAAGCGCCGCAGGTCGCGGGCTATCTCCAGCCACGCGTCCGACGCGACGTCCTCGGCGTCGTCCCCGACGAGTCCGCGCAGGTAGCCCAGCAGGCCGGGCTGCACGAACCGGTAGGCGGCCGCGAAGGCGGCCTCGTCACCTTCCTGGGCCCGCGCGACGGCCGCACCCAGTTCCCCGTCGTACACCTGTACGCGACGGGGTTCACCTCGCTGGCCCAAGAACCGTCCTCGTCCGTACCGAGTTCTCCGCGCGCTCGGGTGAGCCCGCCCCCACGGTCATCAGCGTCGGCGCGCACGGAAGTGTCACAGGGAACGGACGTGTCACGGCGCGCGGTGCGGACGGAGGGCCCTCGCGTGACGGCGGGCGGGACGCGCAGAGCCCGCCCGGCACACGAGGACCTCGCCGCCGCGGGTGCCCGGGCCGAGCAGTGTGCCGCGTGGCCACCCGCGGCCGGGGCCGTCCGTGCGCACTCCGCCGGTCAGGAAGCCGGCGGTCCGCGGGCCGGCCGGGGAGCAGTCCCGCGGCAGCCTGTCGCCGGCCGTGGCGCGGCGGACGAACGCCGCCGCGTGAGCCCGCGTCGCGCGGGCGCGCGGTACGCGGTCGCCCGCCTCGTCCCGCTGCTCCGTCCGGACCACCCGCCCCTTCACGCCGGTGACGGGAGTCCGCGCCCGCGGCCCGGCTCCCCCGCCGATCCAGCGGACGGGGCGCCCCGGGTGTCACAGGTCCGCGTCCGGTGCGCCGTTCCGGCGCGCTCCATGACAGATGAATCGTTTCCGCACGGTTCTCGGCCGGGCCGTCACCGGATCACCCCCGCGTCCCGGCACAGCAGCCGGAGCGACCCGTCGCCGGCGAAGCAGCGGCGGGCCTCGTCGATCGGGTCCCACAGCCGGCCGTCGGGCGTGCGGACCCAGTGGTCGCCGCCGGTCGCCCACCATTCGCCGCCGACCTGCCGCACGATCACCTCGCCCGCGTAGGCGCCGAGTCCGCGCAGCACCGCCTCCACGGCGGCGTACGGCGCTCCCTCGCGCCGGATGCCGTCGATCACGCGGTCGACGCGCCACAGGCTCTGCGCCGAGTAGTCCAGGCGTATCCGGGCGCCCTCGCGCATCGTGGACACGGCGTCCGCCGCCCACCGCACCGGCTTCGCGGCGGCCGCCGGCCGGGGTTCCTGCTGGGTCGTCAATCCGCTGGTCACAGTCGTCACATGTGCTGGAGCGTTGCCGGGCCGACTTTCGTCACACGGTTGCGCGGGCCGTTCCGCAACCGGCGCAGGACCACCCCACCTCCACCACGACCGCCGCACGTCCGCCGCGCGTCCCCCGCACGATCGACACAGACGGGGACGGTGGCGGACCCGCGGCCGTCCGGTGGCCGGTACGGCGGTCAGCCCGGGCCGGTACGGCGGTCAGCCCGGGTGCCCGGCCCTGCGGTCAGCCCCGTCCGCGCGCCCGGCGGGACACCACCGCGCGCAGCACCCGGCGGCCCTCGGTGGAGACTTCCATGGCCCGGCGCAGCCCGGCCGGGCCATGGCCGGCGAGCACTTCGAGGACGGTGACCTGGCGGCGCAGTTCGGCGGCGACGAGCGGCGACAGCCCGTCCGTACCGCCCGTGCCGCCCTCCGTACCGCCTTCCGTGCCGCCCTCCCGGCGGGCGGCGGCCTCGGTGGCGGCGTCCGCCGCGGGGTCGAGGAGCCGGTGGACGCGGAGTGAGGCGACGGAGCAGGCGTCGGCCCACGCCCGCACCCCGGCGCCGGAGCACTCGGCGGGCACGGCGGCCAGCATCCGGCGGGCCAGGAACACGGCCTCGTCCTCGCCCTCGGCGTCGGGCCCGGCGAGCCTCTCGCGCACCTGCGCCAGCCCCGTCGCCCAGTCGGGCCCGTCGCCGGCGTCGCCGGCCAGGCTCGCCCACAGGGGTCTGAGGACCTCGTCGTCACCACCCAGCAGGGGAACACAGCGATCGAAACAAGCCAGTCCACTCCCGGCGAGTCCGCGTGTGTCGGCCCGCGCGATCAGTTCCACCAGGCTCATCCGATACCTCCCTGTTCCTGCCGCCCCGTCCCGTTCACCACCACGGAGCCCGCACTTCCCCTTACTGCGTGCGACGGAGCGGGAGTGTCACAGCGGCACCACACCCAGCCTGTCGAGGAACCGGAAGAAGAGGTTTTCGGCCACCGGCCCGTCATCGCGGACGGCACCGGCACCGGCGGCTGCTTCGGCACCGATCTCGCCACCGGCCTCGGCACCGGCACGCGGGTCGGCCGACAGCACCTCCGCCAGCTCCCCGGCGCTCGCGGTGCGCCCGGCCTCGGCGGCCCAGGCCACGGCACGTTCGGCGGCGTCCCGGGGCTCCAGGAAGTAGTCCTCGAGGGTGAGCCCGTCGTTCTCGGCCCCGAGGTACCCGGCCATCGCGGCCCGGGCCAGGCAGGTCGTCCACGCCCCGCTCTCCGGCGCCGCCGCCTCCACGACCACGCAGTCGCTGTCCATGACGTACCCGAACAGCGCGGGCGCGCCGGTCTGCCCGGCCAGGTCGTTCATGTTCCCGACGTCTCCGTCACCGCCCGGGAACTCCCACACCTGCCAGCCGTCCGACGTGGACCGGCGCAAGGTCATGTCCGCGGCGCCCGACAGCGCGTCCAGTTCCGCGAGCGGCCGCTCGGCGCGGCCCACGACGAAATACCCCCAGTAGCCCATGTCCCGGCTCCCCCCGGCGTGTCGGTTCGGCTCGTCCACAGACCACCACAGCCGTACGGGAGTTCGCAGCCGTATCGGACAATCCGCGCGACGGCCGGAGGGGGCGTGCGGAATCAGTCGAGCCGGTTCGCCAGCGCCTTGAAGTCCGCCCAGGACAGCTCGGGCTTGTCCGGGTCCCACAGCTTCTGGACCGTCGCCGCCAGGGGCAGCCGGATGCCTTCGGCGACCTGGGCCTGCGTCTGGGCGTTCGGCAGGTCTCCCCAGACGGCGAAGCTGCCGCCCAGGATCTGGTCGTCGTACTTCGCGTCGACCGCGGTGGTGCCGCGCACGACGCGCGGGGTCCACTGCTCGTAGATGCGCTCGCCGGTCGGGTAGACGAAGGTCTGCGGCTCGCCGAGCACGTAGTAGAGGAACTCGTCGTTGTAGTTGAGGACCTCGCGGCCCGCGCTCAGGTACTCCGCGGGCGGACGGGCGCCGATCTCCTTGCCGGTCCAGTAGGCGACCTTGATGTCCTTCAGGGGTTCGACGGACGTGTCCTTGAAGAAGCCGTCGTTCCACGCGCGCGGTATGCGGTCGTGGGCCAGGGCCGTCTCGGCCCGTCCGTTCAGCCAGCCGGTGGTGAGGTCGGCGACGGTGGCACCGGAGCCGTACGCCTTGCGCGCGGCGGCGGCGAGCTGCGGGTAGGACGCCTCGGGGTCCGCGACGACGAGCGCCTGGTACTCGTCGGCGCCGAGGTGGAACCGGGAGCCGGGGAAGAGGTCGGCGTACTCGTCGATCAGGTCGTCGACGATCTCGGCGGCCTCCGGCTTGGAGATGTCGATCGCGCCGCGCGTGGGCGTGCCCTGCGCGTTGCGCAGCTGGAGGTCGGGGTGGGCGGCGATCACCGCACCGAGGTGGCCCGGCGAGTCGATCTCGGGGACGACGGTGATGTGCCGGGAGGCGGCGAGGTCGATGATCTCCTTGACCTCGGCCTTGGTCAGGTGGTCGTCGGAGACGATCTCGGGGTGCGAGTCGGACTCGATGCGGAAGGCCTGGTCGTCGGAGAAGTGCAGGCCCAGTTCGTTGAACTTCAGGTCGCCGAGTTCGCGGATCCGGTCCTTTATCCAGTCGGCGTCGTAGTGCTTGCGCGCGATGTCGAGCATGAACCCGCGCCGCGGCTTGGCCGGCTCGTCCTTCACCACGCCCTCGGGGGCGCTGCCCCCGCCGTCCACGGCCTGCTTCAGGGTGCGGGTGCCGTAGTAGACGCCCGCCTCGGCCGGCCCACTGAGGGTGACCCGTCCGTCGCGCACGGTCATGGTGTACGACTCGGGGTCGGCGCCCTTCTCCTCCTTGACGTCGAGCAGCACGTCCCCGGCGCGCCCGCCGTCCTCCTCCCCCGCGTACGTCAGCCCCAGCTCGCCCGCTATCAGGCGCCCCTCGTCGGCGAGCCGGGCGTCGGCGACGACGACGCGGTGCGCCTTCTCCGGCTGCCAGCCGGGGCCGCGGGCCGGGGTGTGGTCGCGTACCGCGGGTATGGTGAGCGGCTCCTCGGACAGCGGGTAGGAGCGGCTGGGGCTGGGTGCCGCCGCCTCTTCGGACGGCCCCGCGGCCGAGCCCCCGGGCCCGCCGCCCTCACTGTCGGTGGCCCACAGGCCGACTCCCAGACCGAGCGAGGCGACCACCGCACCGGTGATCACGGCCCGCTGCCTCACCTTGCGCGCCGGTGTCCGGCGTCCGTGCTGGCTCACAGCGCCAACCTACGGCCGTGAGCTCCACCATGCGTCCACCACATGTTCCGAAACTCTCCCGTTCGAGTGAAATTCGGGCATCGGACGGACACGTCATGCCGTCACTCGATACCGTGACGCCACATCTCTCGCACGATCCCCTGCCGACACACACGTGAAGCCCACAAGGAACCACGCTGCCTTCGCACCGTCTCCCAGACCTCCCCGGCCGAGTGGCCATACCGGTACCGGCGCAAACCCGCGCCGCACCGGTAACCGCCTCCTCACTGGAGCACTTCAACACCGCCCCCGCCGACGAGGCCGTCCAGGCCCTCCTCACCTGCCTGAACAGCCACCACTGGGCCCACCGCCTCGCCGCCCACCGCCCCTACCCGGACCTGCCCGCCCTCCTGGCGGCAGCGGACGAGGCGGCGTACGACCTCTCCCCGGACGACCTGACGGAGGCCCTGGCGACGGAGGCCCTGCCGGCCCTGCCCGCGGACACGTACGCGGCGGCCCACACGGCCCTGGGCGCGGCCACCGCGGTCTACGAGAGCCGATTCGGACACGCGTTCGTCATCTGCCTGGACGGCATGCCCGCCCACGAAGCGCTGGACCACGTACTCGAAGGCATCCGGTCACGATTGGCAAACGATCCGGAGGAAGAACGCGGAGTCGCGGCAGAGGAACTACGGCACCTGGCCAGGGCCCGGCTGGCCGGCTCCCTGAGCGGCGCGACCCCCTGACATCGGCGGTGCGCGGCCGGCCACGGGCGACCCGCGGCCCACACCCGGCAAACCGCCCGAACCACCCGCCTGAGGCCCGTCCGCTGCTCTTTTGAGTGCAACTTTGATCACACAGGCAGGCCCCCCGTGAGCGCCGCAGGCAACCGTCGCTACGATGCTGGGGGCCGGTGGACCGTACCCGGCCGGGCCCGACCGACAAGGAAAGCCGGCGCGGCCCCAATCCCCGCTCCCGGAGGAAACTTCCGTGCCGGCTGGAACGCTGTACCGCGGCCGGGAAGGAATGTGGTCCTGGGTGGCTCACCGAGTCACCGGCGTCCTCATTTTCTTCTTCCTGTTCGTCCACGTGCTGGACACCGCTCTCGTCCGTGTGTCCCCCGAGGCCTACGACACCGTCGTGGCCACCTACAAAACGCCGATCGTCGCGCTGCTGGAGTACGGCCTCGTCGCGGCCATCCTCTTCCACGCGCTCAACGGCCTGCGCGTCATCGCCGTCGACTTCTGGGTCAAGGGCGCCCGCTACCAGAAGCAGATGCTCTGGACCGTCGTCGGCCTGTGGGTCGTGCTGATGATCGGGGCGATCTACCCCGTCCTCGGCCACGCCGCTCGTGAACTGTTCGGGAGCTGACGCCAATGTCCACGACTGAATCCCCCGCTTCCGGAGTCGGCCCCGTCGAGGGTGCCTCGGTCTACACGGTCGACAACCCGGCGCCGCTCATCGAAGCCCCCCGCCAGCGCACCAAGAAGACCCCCAAGTCCACCCGGGGCAACTTCGAGATGGTCGCGTGGCTGTTCATGCGCCTGTCCGGCGTGGTGCTGGTCGTCCTGGTCATCGGCCACCTGCTCATCCAGCTGGTGCTGGACGGCGGCGTCTCGAAGATCGGCTTCGCCTTCGTGGCGGGCCGCTGGGCCTCGCCGTTCTGGCAGGTCTGGGACCTCCTGATGCTCTGGCTCGCGATGCTGCACGGCGCCAACGGCCTGCGCACGGTCATCAACGACTACGCGGAGCGTCCGAACACCCGGCTGTGGCTCAAGGGCCTGCTCTACACCGCCACGGTGTTCACCATCCTGCTGGGCACGCTGGTGATCTTCACCTTCGACCCGAACATCCGCTAGGCACGGGGCTGCGAAAATCATGAAGGTACACAAGTACGACACCGTCATCGTCGGCGCCGGTGGCGCCGGCATGCGCGCGGCCATCGAGTCGACGAAGCGCAGCCGCACCGCCGTCCTGACGAAGCTCTACCCCACCCGCTCCCACACGGGCGCGGCGCAGGGCGGCATGGCCGCCGCGCTCGCCAACGTGGAGGAGGACAACTGGGAGTGGCACACCTTCGACACGGTCAAGGGCGGTGACTACCTGGTCGACCAGGACGCCGCCGAGATCCTGGCGAAGGAGGCCATCGACTCGGTCCTCGACCTGGAGAAGATGGGCCTGCCGTTCAACCGGACGCCGAACGGGACGATCGACCAGCGCCGCTTCGGCGGTCACAGCCGGAACCACGGCGAGGCCCCGGTCCGCCGCTCCTGCTACGCGGCCGACCGCACCGGTCACATGATCCTCCAGACGCTGTACCAGAACTGCGTCAAGGAAGGCGTGGAGTTCTTCAACGAGTTCTACGTCCTGGACCAGCTGATCACCGAGGTCGACGGCGTCAAGAAGTCCGCCGGCGTGGTCGCGTACGAGCTGGCCACCGGCGAGATCCACGTCTTCCAGGCGAAGTCCGTGATCTACGCGTCCGGCGGCACCGGCAAGTTCTTCAAGGTGACGTCGAACGCGCACACGCTGACCGGTGACGGCCAGGCGGCCGTGTACCGGCGCGGGCTGCCGCTGGAGGACATGGAGTTCTTCCAGTTCCACCCGACCGGCATCTGGCGCATGGGCATCCTGCTGACGGAGGGCGCCCGCGGTGAGGGCGGCATCCTCCGCAACAAGGACGGCGAGCGCTTCATGGAGAAGTACGCGCCGGTCATGAAGGACCTCGCGTCCCGTGACGTCGTCTCGCGCTCCATCTACACCGAGATCCGCGAGGGCCGCGGCTGCGGTCCCGAGGGCGACCACGTCTTCCTGGACCTCACCCACCTCCCGCCGGAGCAGCTGGACGCCAAGCTGCCCGACATCACGGAGTTCGCGCGGACCTACCTCGGCATCGAGCCCTACACGGACCCGATCCCGATCCAGCCCACCGCGCACTACGCCATGGGCGGCATCCCGACCAACGTCGAGGGTGAGGTCCTCGCGGACAACACCACCGTCGTCCCGGGCCTGTACGCGGCCGGCGAGGTCGCCTGCGTGTCCGTCCACGGCGCCAACCGCCTGGGCACCAACTCGCTGCTGGACATCAACGTCTTCGGCAAGCGGGCCGGCATCGCCGCCGCGGAGTACGCGCAGAAGGCGGACTTCGTCGAGCTGCCGGAGAACCCGGAGTCCCTGGTCGTCGAGCAGATCGAGCGGCTGCGCAACTCCACCGGCACCGAGCGGGTGGCGACGCTGCGCCGCGAGCTGCAGGAGACCATGGACGCCAACGTCATGGTGTTCCGCACCGAGCAGACGATCAAGACGGCCGTCGAGAAGCTCGCCGAGCTGCGCGCCCGCTACCAGAACGTGGCGATCCAGGACAAGGGCAAGCGGTTCAACACCGACCTGCTGGAGGCCGTCGAGCTGGGCAACCTGCTCGACCTGGCCGAGGTCATGGCGGTGTCCGCGCTCGCCCGCAAGGAGTCGCGCGGCGGTCACTACCGCGAGGACTTCCCCAACCGCGACGACGTCAACTTCATGCGCCACACCATGGCGTACCGCGAGGTGGGCGACGACGGCGCCGAGTCCATCCGGCTCGACTACAAGCCGGTCGTCCAGACCCGCTACCAGCCGATGGAGCGTAAGTACTGATGGCTACCCCTGTCATGGAGAAGAGCGACAAGGCCCCCGAGCCCGGCTTCGCCGACTCCCCGTACATCACGGTCACCTTCCGCGTCCGCCGGTTCAACCCGGAGGTCTCGGCGGAGGCGACCTGGGAAGACTTCCAGCTGGAGATCGACCCGAAGGAGCGCGTCCTCGACGCGCTGCACAAGATCAAGTGGGACCTGGACGGAAGCCTGACCTTCCGCCGTTCCTGCGCGCACGGCATCTGCGGGTCGGACGCCATGCGGATCAACGGCAAGAACCGCCTCGCCTGCAAGACGCTGATCAAGGACATCAGCCCCGAGAAGCCGATCACGGTCGAGCCCATCAAGGGCCTGACGGTCCTCAAGGACCTGGTCGTCGACATGGAGCCGTTCTTCCAGGCGTACCGGGACGTGATGCCCTTCCTGATCACGAAGGACACCAACGAGCCGACGCGTGAGCGGCTGCAGTCCGCCGAGGACCGCGAGCGCTTCGACGACACGACGAAGTGCATCCTGTGCGCCGCCTGCACGTCCTCGTGCCCGGTGTTCTGGAACGACGGGCAGTACTTCGGCCCGGCCGCGATCGTCAACGCGCACCGCTTCATCTTCGACTCGCGCGACGAGGCCGGCGAGCAGCGGCTGGAGATCCTCAACGACCGCGACGGCGTCTGGCGCTGCCGCACGACCTTCAACTGCACGGACGCCTGCCCGCGCGGTATCGAGGTCACCAAGGCGATCGCCGAGGTGAAGCGGGCACTGATCACGCGCCGCTTCTGACGTCCGCCGGCGCGTGACGCCGTACGTCCGTGAGGGCCCCGTCTCCCCTGGAGACGGGGCCCTCTGGCGCATGCCACCCGATCGGGCAAGAACGGTCGCCGGAAGAGCCCCGCGGGCCTGATCCGGCCTGCGTGGACGCTCTCGGCACCAGCCCACGGGAGGCACGTGATGTCCGCTGCGTCCGTCGAGCGATCACGACGCCGGGTCGGTCACCGGCCAGGACCGACGGTCGCGGGCCCGTTCCAACGGGCGGCGGCACCACCGCGTCGATCGGTGGTGCCGCCTCGTTCTGTCGTCAGCGTGGTTCGGGGCCCTCGGCCGTACGGCCGCGGGGAGCGGTCCCGGGCCCCGGTACGCCGGGGGCCAGCCGCGCAGCGAGAGTCGGGGCCCGAGAGCGGCCGTCCGCCCGGGCGGGTGACCCCTTCGCCGCCCCGCCGCGGGTCCGGCCCACTGCGCGTCGCGCGCACCTAATGTGACGTCATGTCAGATCATGAGTCGTACGAACTGCTCGGGTTCGACAACGTCCTGCTGCCCGTCGGCGACCTCGCCGAGGCCGTCGGCTTCTACGAGCGGGCCGGCTTTCCGGTCGCCTTCCGGCTCGACGAGGCCGGGATCGCCCTGCTGAAGGCCGGCGGCGAGACCCCGGGCCTCCTGCTGCGGGTGGAGGAGGAGTTCGGGCGCCGGCCGCCGCCGTGGCCCTCCGCGCGGGTGTGGCTGGAGGTGATGGACGCCCGCGCCGCGGACCGGGCACTGCGCGACGCGGGGGTGGAGCCGCTCGGCGACCCCTTCCCCGTCGCCACCGGCTGGACCGTGGAGTTCGCCGACCCGTGGGGCAACGTCATCGGCCTCACGGACTACTCCAAGCGGCCGGAGCTGGGCCGCCGGCCCTGACCCACCGCACCCCCGAATACTCACTTGAACGCGTTCAAAAACAGGTCTACAGTCTCCTCCGTCAGCGTTTTGAACGCGTTCAAGAAGGGGTGGGGCATGGACCGCACCGTCATCGCCTACGTCATCTACCTGCTGGTCAGCATCGGCCTGACCGTCTGGGTGGCCCGCACGCTCAGCCGCAACGGCCGGGTCTTCCTCGCCGACGTGCTGCACGGCAACGAGAAGCTCGCCGACGCTGTCAACCACCTGCTGGTGGTCGGCTTCTACCTCGTCAACCTCGGCTTCGTCGCCCTCTACCTGAGCGGCGACGAGACCATCGCCGACACCCGCCAGATCTTCGAGGCGCTCTCGACCAAGCTGGGCGTGGTGCTCCTGGTGCTCGGCGTGATGCACCTGGGCAACGTGTACGTGCTCAACCGGATCCGGCGGCGGGGGATGATGGAGCGGGAACAGGTCCCGCCGGTCCCGCCGCAGGCCTGGGTGGCCCCTGCGGCCGGTGCCTGAGCCGATGGCACCGACGGCACCCGCTCCCCCGACGGCCGCCGCCCCGGTACGCCGGCTCACCGTCCTCTACGACGCCGAGTGCTCCCTGTGCACCCACGTACGGGACTGGCTGCTGCGGCAGCCCCGGCTGGTGCCGCTGGAGCCGGTCCCGGCCGGGTCGGACGAGGCACGCCGGCGCTTTCCCGGCCTCGACCACTCGGCCACCCTCGACGAGGTGACCGTCGTGGGCGACGCCGGCCAGGTCTACCGGGGCGCCGCCGCCTGGATCGTCGTCCTGTGGGCCCTGCGCGAGCACCGGCGACTGGCCCACCGGCTCAGCACGCCCACCGGGGCGAGGCTGGCCCGCGGTGTCGTCCTGGCCGCCGCCAAGTGGCGGGGCGCGCAGCGGCGATGGGGCGGCCAGGGGTACCGCCGCGCCGGCATCGACGGGGGCGGCGCGAAGCGCCTCGGTGAGGGGCGGCGGCCGGGTGACGGATGGGTGTACGAGCCGCGCCTCGGGTGGAGGTACACCGGACCCGGCTGCGACGACGGCACCTGCGCCAGTCGTTAGGCTCTGGTCCCGTGCCTGCGAAGAACGACGGCCCCGACGACGGAGCCCCCCTCAGCAAGTCCGAACAGACCCGCGCGCTGATCCTGGAGACGGCCATGCGGCTCTTCCAGGAACGCGGTTACGACCGGACGACCATGCGGGCCATCGCCCAGGAGGCCGGGGTCTCCGTCGGCAACGCGTACTACTACTTCGCCGGCAAGGAGCACCTGATCCAGGGCTTCTACGACCGGATCGCCGCCGAACACCAGGCGGCGGTCCGGGAGGTCCTGGCCCGGGAGACCGACCTGGAGGCACGGCTGGGGGGCGTGCTGAAGGTCTGGCTGGACATCGCGACGCCGTACCACGAGTTCGCCGTGCAGTTCTTCAAGAACGCGGCCGACCCGGACAGTCCGCTCAGCCCCTTCTCCCCGGAGTCGGAGCACGCGCGCGTGGAGGCCATCAACATCCACCGGCAGGTCCTGGCGGGCGCGAAGACCAAGGTGCACGCGGAACTGCGGGACGTCCTGCCCGAGTTGATGTGGCTCTCCCAGATGGGCCTCTGCCTGTACTGGATCTTCGACCGCACGGAGGGGCGCGAACGCAGCTACCGCCTCGCCGAACGCGGCGCCCGGCTCACCGCGCGGGGCGTCGCGCTGGCCCGCTTCCGGGTGCTGCGCCCGCTGGTGCGCGAAGTGCACGAACTGTTCACGGACTTCCTGCCCGGGATGACCAAGGCACTCCCGGACCCGGCGAAGAGGACGGCACCCTCCGCGGACCCCCCTGGGGACGACGCCCCCGAGGAGGGCCCGCGGGGCGGGTCCTAGGCCTCCAGCGAGGCCAGCTCGATCACCGTGATGTCCGACTCCGCCCCCACGCGCGTGGGCGGGCCCCAGGCGCCCGCGCCGCGGCTGACGTACAGCTGGGTGTCGCCGTAGCGCTCCAGGCCCGCGACGGTGGGGTTGGCGAGGCCGGCGAGGAGGCTGCCCGGCCAGAGCTGGCCGCCGTGGGTGTGGCCGGAGAGCTGGAGGTCGACGCCGTGGTCGACGGCGTCGTGGATCTGCACCGGCTGGTGGGCGAGCAGCACGCACGCGCGGGCCCGGTCCCGGTCGCCGAGGGCCTTGGCGTAGTCGGGGCCCTGGCCCTCGTCCTCGCCCGCCACGTCGTTGACGCCGGCGAGGTCGAAGTGGGGCAGCTCGGTGCGGGCGTTCTCCAGCGGGATCATCCCGAGCCGCCGCACCTCGGCGACCCACTGCTCGGCGCCGGAGAAGTACTCGTGGTTGCCGGTGACGAAGTACGCGCCGTGCCGGGCCTTCAGCCGCGCCAGGGGGGCCGCCGCCGGGCCGAGGTCCTTCACGCTGCCGTCCACCAGGTCGCCGACGACGGCGATGAGGTCGGGCTGCGTGGAGTTGATCGTGTCGACGACCTTCTGCGCGAAGCCCCGGCCGAGCACCGGGCCGAGGTGGATGTCGCTGACCACGGCGATGCGGTAGCCGTGCGCCGCGCGCGGGAGCTTGGCCAGCGGCACGGTGACCCGCTTCACCGTCGGGCCGTTCAGCACGCCGTACGTGCCGTAGCCGACCGTCCCCACGGCCGCCGCGGCGGCGGCACCGGCGACGACCCGGGAGACGAAGAGGCGGCGGGAGGGCAGGGCGAGAGGGCTCTCGGGCGTGCCGTCGGCCGGGGCGCCGGGGGCGGCCGGCGCCCCGGGTATCCCAGGTGTCTCAGGTGTCTCAGGTGTCTCAGGTGTCTTGGGCGGGGCCGTTCCGGCCGGTATGCGCTCCGTGTCCGCGGCCGGGGACCTCAGCGGCTCCGGCTCCGGCTCGGCCGCCGCCTGCCGCGCGGCCGCCCGCCGCTCCAGGAAGCGCCGCAGCAGCGGGCGGACGGCCTCGCCCACGAGCAGCGCCAGCACCAGGTAGAGGCACAGGGCCAGCCACAGGTAGCCCGGCCAGGCCAGGACGCGCTCGAGCCAGAAGGGGGCCACTCGCCTGGCGACCAGCGCGCCCACGGCCAGTACCCAGCCCCCGGCGATCACCACCACGCCGATGCGGCGCACGGGGCCGGGGCCCCGGGTCGTGTCGCGGAACAGACGCCTCCACACGTACCAGTTGGACGCCACGAGGACGCTCACCACTGCCAGCGCGACAAGCGCGTAGACGACCACCATGCCGTCGTATCCCCTCGGTTGTGGCGTCCGTGACGCCTATGACCTTCGGCGCAGTGCGCGCAGCGAGAGCAACCCGATGACCCCGACGGCCGTCCCCAGTACGAAGGAGACGACGGCGAGCAGCAGGTGCACCCAGAAGTACGCCGTGGGGTCGCCGTCCTCGAACGCGAGCCCACTGCTGTCCTTGATCAGATTTTTGACGAAAGTGATCCAGATGATCCAGCTCCACACCCCGAAAGCGAGCAGGAACCAGGAGACGGGGCGGCTGAGCTTCATGCACCCAGTATCGCCGCCGGGTGTCCGGATCCGTGCCCGGGGTGGGGAGGGGGGTGGGACCGCGCCGCTCGCGGGCGGTACGTTCTCGCTCGTGCCCGCACCCAAGAAGGCCGTCAGGCGATCCCTGTCGGTCACCTCCGCCGCCGTGACCGCTCTCGCGCTCCTCTCCCCCGTCGCGCTCGCCGCCCCGAGCCCCTCGACGAACCCGTCGGCCAGTCCCTCCGCCACTCCCCCCGCGTCGATGTCGGCCGTGGGCGGCGCCCGGCTCGGGCAGCCCGGGACGCAGGTGGACCTGGCCGGTGGGGCGCCCGTGCTGCCGAAGGACCTCACCGCCCGCTCGTGGATCGTGGCCGACGCCGAGTCCGGTGACGTGCTCGCCGCGCACAACGCGCACTGGCGGCTGGCCCCGGCGAGCACGCTGAAGATGCTGTTCGCCGACACACTGCTGCCGAAGTGGCCGAAGACGGCCACCCACACGGTCACCCCCTCCGACCTCGCCGGCATCGGCGCCGGCTCCAGCATGGTCGGCATCAAGGAGAAGGAGACCTACACCGTCCACGACCTGTGGCTCGGTGTCTTCCTGCGCTCCGGCAACGACGCGGTGCGCGTGCTGTCCGCGATGAACGGCGGTGTCGGCCAGACCGTAGAGGACATGAACGAGCACGCCGAGGAACTGCAGGCCCTCGACACGACCGTGGTCAGCCCCGACGGCTACGACGCGCCGGGACAGGTCTCCTCCGCGTACGACCTGACCCTGTTCGCCCGCTCGGGGCTGCAGAAGAAGGACTTCCGCGAGTACGCCTCGACGGTCCGCGCGAAGTTCCCGGGCGAGACGAAGAAGGACGAGAAGGGCAAGACGTCCCGCACGCCCTTCGAGATCCAGAACACCAACCGGCTGCTCGCCGGCGACTCGGACGTCTCCGTCTACCCGGGCATCGCCGGCGTGAAGAACGGATACACCACCAACGCGGGCTACACCTTCACGGGCGTCGCCGAGCAGGGCGGCAAGGTCCTGCTCGTCACGGTCATGAACCCGGCGAAGGACGAGCACAACGAGGTCTACAAGGAGACCGCCCGCCTGTTCGACTGGGGGTTCGCGGCGGCCGGCAAGGTGCGGCCGGTGGGCGAGCTGGTCCCGCCGAAGAGCGCCGTGCAGGCGAGCTCCGAGCCCGGTGCGGGCGCCTCCGGGGAGGCCGGCGGCAGCGGGAAGGGCGCGGCCGGCACGAAGCCGGTGGCGGGCGCCCCGGCCGCGGACGGCTCCGGCGGCATCGGCATCGCGGCCGGTCTCACCGCCGGACTGCTGGTCCTGCTCGCGGGCGGCGCGTTCCTGGTCAACCGGAAGTGGCCGCTGCCGGACCTGGTCCGTCGCCGGACGCGCCCGTGACGTTCCGTCCCCCCGTTTCGCCCACTTCCTCCTCTTTGCTTCCCGTCGCCGTCCAGGAGGCGCAGAACAGCACCAGCTTCGAGGTGAAGTTGATCCACAGCAGCAGGGCGACGGGGACGCCGAAGGCTCCGTACATGCTCTTCGCGGCGACGCCCTGCACATAGCCGCTCAGCAGCAGTTTCAGCAGCTCGAAGCCGATCGCGCCGATCAGCGCGGCCCGCATCAGGCGGCGGCGCTCGGGCTGGACGCCGGGAAGCAGGGTCAGCACGTACAGCAGCAGGAGGAAGTCGGCGAGTACGGCGACGGCGAACGCGGCGACGTAGAGCAGCACACCGCCGAAGCCGCCGCCGAGACCCAGCTGGCGGATGATCCAGCCGACCAGCGACGAGGCCACGGTGGAGATGCCGACGGTGACCAGGAGCGCGCCGCCGAGGCCGACGAGGACGCCCGCGTCCTTGGCCCGGTGCAGGACCGGGTTCTCCTCCTCGTCGGGCAGCTCCCAGACGGCGCGCAGGCAGCCCCGGGTGGCGTCGACCCAGCCGACGCCGGTGAACAGCAGCAGGGCGCCGGAGATGAGGCCGACGGTGCCGGCGTTGTCGATCAGGCCCTGGATGTCGAGCTGGTCGGAGATGCCGGGGATCTGCTCGGCGATCGTGTCCTGGAGCCGGCCCTGCTGGTCCTCGCTGAGCGTGGCGGCGGCGACGGCGGCGGCCAGGCTGAGCAGCGGGAAGAGCGCGACGAAGCTGGTGAAGGTCATCGCGGCGGCCAGGCGCGTCCACTTCACCCGGTCCAGCCGCTCGTACGAGCGCCACGCGTGCGTGGTCATCAGCCGTGCCGCCCACGGCCCCACCACGGGGAGCTTCTTCAGCCAGTCCATGATCCGACCCTGCCCCCGCTCGCCCCGGTCCATGATCCCGTCGTGCCACCGGTTCCGGCCCCGGTGCGGAAGACCAGTGTCCTTGTGCCCCAGAACCGCAGGGCCGTGGCCAGGACCATGCCGATTCCCGCGCCGGAGACCGTGTCGGCGCGCTGGGAGGTGAGGCCGAGGCCGTAGTGGCTGACGGCCAGGCACAGCAGCTGTACGGCGGCTCCGGCGGCGTTCACCGCGAAGAAGACGGCGTACGGGCGCAGGCCCCGGGGGCGGGTGTGCCGGTAGGTGCCGAGCGCGTTGCCCGCGTAGGCCACGGAGCAGCCGGCGACGAAGGAGAGGGTCTTCGCGGTGAGCGGGTCGAGGCCCACCGGGCCGCGCAGGGCCGTGAAGAGGGTGAGGTCGACGGCGTAGGCGAGGAGTCCGGCGGCGGCGAAGCCGATCACCTCGCGCCGTGTTCCCTTGGCGGGGCCGTCTACCAATTGGCCACCGCCAGGCCGTACATCGCCGCCCACACCACGCCGATCAGGGCGAGCGCCCGGTCGCGCAGGACGACGTCCTCGGGTTCGCCGGCGGTGCCGCGGTCGGCGAAGATGGCGTAGCGCAGCACGGCGAGGACGAAGGCGACCATGGACAGCTGGCGCCAGGGCAGCACGCTGGTGTGCGGGACGCCGCCCTCCTCCATGGCCCACAGGCAGTAGCCGAGGACGGCGACGCCGGCCGCGAGCTGCCAGACGAAGCGGAGGTAACCGGTCGTGTACTCGGTGAGCAACGCACGCGTGGCACCGGCTTTTCCGGCCATCTGGACGGCTTCGGAGTAGCGCTTGGCGGCGACCATGAACAGCGCGCCGAAGCCGGTCGTGACGAGGAACCAGCGCGACAGGGGGATGCCGAGCGCGAGTCCGCCGATCATCGCCCGCATCAGGAAACCGGTGGTGACGACGGCGAGGTCGACGACCAGGACGTGCTTGAGGCTGACGCAGTACGCCAGTTGCATCGCGAGGTAGGCGGTCAGCACGACCGCGACCGCGGGCGGGCACAGCCACGCCGCGACGACGGGCCCGAGGACGCCCAGGGCCCCGCCGGCGACGTAGGCGACCGGCACCGGGACCTGCCCGGCGGCGACCGGGCGGTGCCGCTTGACCGGGTGGGCGCGGTCGGCCTCGGCGTCGCGGGCGTCGTTGACGAGGTAGACGGCGGCGGCGCAGGCGGTGAACAGGGCGAAGACCAGGGCGAGCCGGCCGAGGGCGTACCAGGAGAACAGCTCACCGGCGGCGGCCGGGGCGGCGACGACCAGGACGTTCTTGATCCACTGGCGGGGGCGTGCGGTCCTGAGCAGACCGGCCGGGACGCCCGCCCCGCGCGGCGGCCCGGGCTCCCGCCGCCGCTCCGGTGCGCGTTGCCGCAGGACGGCCGTGTCAGCCACGGGTGCCTCCGCGCATCCAGTCGGCGCCGAGCCGGGCCGTGAGCGCGCCCAGGGCCGCGCCCGCCGCCACGTCGGAGGGGTAGTGGACGCCGGTGACCAGCCGGGAGGCGCACACCGCGGCGGCGAGCGGCCAGGCGGCGTGCACGCCGAGCGCGCCGAAGACGACGGCGGCCGCCGTGGCCGAGGTGGCGTGGCAGCTGGGGAAGGAGTGCCGGCCGGCGGTGCGCACCAGGGGTACGACGTGCGCGGGGCGTGGTCGGCGCACGACGCGCTTCACGCCCATGCCGACGAGGTGCGCCCCCGCGGTGAGGGCCGTGCCGCGCAGCCAGGCCGTGCGCCGCGTGCCGTCCACGGCGGCCGAGGCGAGGCCCGCCGCGAGCCACAGCGCTCCGTGCTCCCCGGCCCGGGACAGGACGCGCGCGGCACCGGCCACGCGCGGGTCCGTGCCGCAGGCTCTGAGCGCCGTCACGATCCGGTGGTCCATGTCGTCGAGGTCGTCCATGTGGACTCACTGTTCACCCCGGCGGCACGGGAAGCCCGGCAGGATCGAGCGACATACCATTAATCACCCGTTTCAGGGACGGGCGGAATGTTTTGGAACTAATCGTTCACATAGTGGCGATACGGTCGCCGGCATGTCTGCCGACACCGTTCCCGACGCCGACTCGGGCCCCGCCACCGGGTGGGGCCCCGACGACGACTGGGGCCCCGTCACCGGGTGGGGCCGCACCGCGCCGACCGCCGCCCGGCTGATCCGCCCCCGGACGTACGAGGAGGCCGCCGACGCCGTCCGGGACTGCGGGGCCCGCGGGGGCATCCCGAGGGGCCTGGGGCGGGCGTACGGGGACGCCGCGCAGAACGCGGGGGGCGCCGTGCTCGACATGACGGCCCTGGACCGCGTCCACGCCATCGACGCCGACGGCGGCACCGTGCTCTGCGACGCGGGGGTCTCCCTGCACCGGCTGATGGAGGTGCTGCTGCCGCTCGGCTGGTTCGTGCCGGTGACGCCCGGCACCCGCTACGTGACGGTCGGCGGCGCGATCGGCGCGGACATCCACGGCAAGAACCACCACGTGTCGGGGTCCTTCGCGCGGCACGTCCTGTCGTTCGAGCTGCTCACCGCCGACGGCCGGGTCCGCACCGTGGACCGGGGCACACCGCTGTTCGACGCGACCGCCGGCGGCATGGGCCTGACCGGCGTGATCCTCACCGCGACCGTGCGGCTCCAGCCTGTCGAGACCGCGCTGATGTCGGTCGACACCGAACGCGCCGCCGACCTGGACGACCTGATGGCCCGCCTGACGTCCGGCGACCACCGCTACCGCTACTCGGTCGCCTGGATCGACCTCCTCGCACGCGGCGCGGCGACCGGCCGCGCGGTGCTCACCCGGGGCGACCACGCCCCGCTGGACGCACTGCCGCGCGGCTCCCGGGCGCGACGGGCCCCCCTGGCCTTCCGCACCTCCCGGTTCCCGGCCGCCCCCGACCTCGTCCCGGACGGGCTGCTCAGCCGGACGACGGTGGGGCTCTTCAACGAACTCTGGTACCGCAAGGCCCCCCGCAGGCGTACCGGCCGCCTCCAGCGGATCTCCGCCTTCTTCCATCCCCTGGACGGCGTCCCGCACTGGAACCGGATCTACGGCCGCGGCGGCTTCGTGCAGTACCAGTTCGTCGTCGGGCACGGCCGGGAGGACGCCCTGCGCCGGATCGTGCGGCGGATCCGGGAGCACCGCTGCCCGTCCTTCCTCGCCGTCCTCAAGCGCTTCGGGGACGCCGACCCGGGCTGGCTCTCCTTCCCCGTGCCCGGCTGGACCCTCGCCCTGGACATCCCGGCGGGCCTGCCGGGCCTCGGCGGTTTCCTCGACGGCCTCGACGAGGAGGTCGCCCGGGCCGGCGGCCGGGTCTACCTCGCCAAGGACTCCCGGCTGCGGCCCGAGCTGCTCGCCGCCATGTATCCGCGCCTGGACGACTTCCGTGCGCTGCGCGCGGAGCTGGACCCGCGCGGGGTGTTCGTCTCGGACCTGTCCCGGCGCCTCGGCCTCTAGGAACCCCTCCGGGCATCCCGGCCCCCTCCAGGCCCCTCCCCACAAACCTCCAGGAGCTGTCGTGAAGGACGCCTTCGGCATCCCCCAGTCCCTTCTCGTCCTCGGCGGTACGTCCGAGATCGCGCTCGCCACCGCGCGCCGGCTGGTGGCCCGCCGCACCCGCACCGTGTGGCTGGCCGGCCGCCCCTCCCCCGCCCTGGACGCGGCGGCCGGGCAGCTGCGCGGCCTCGGCGCCGAGGTGCGCACCGTCGCCTTCGACGCGCTCGAGACCGGGTCCCACGAGGCGGTGCTCGGCAAGGTCTTCGCCGAGGGCGACATCGACCTGGTGCTGCTGGCCTTCGGCGTGCTGGGCGACCAGGCGCACGACGAACGCGAGCCGCTGAACGCCGTGCGGGTCGTGCAGACCAACTACACCGGCGCGGTCTCGGCCGGACTGGTGAGCGCCCGCGCGCTGCAGGCGCAGGGACACGGCTCCCTGGTGGTGCTCTCGTCCGTGGCCGGGGAGCGGGCCCGCCGCGCCAACTTCATCTACGGCTCCAGCAAGGCCGGCCTGGACGCCTTCGCGCAGGGCCTCGGCGACGCGCTGCACGGCACCGGCGTGCACGTCATGGTCGTACGCCCCGGGTTCGTGCGGTCGCGGATGACCGCCGGAACGGAGGAGGCTCCGCTGGCCACGACGCCCGAGGCGGTTGCCACGGCGATCGAGCTGGGACTGCGGCGCCGCTCGGAGACGGTGTGGGTGCCCGGCGCGCTGCGCGTGGTGATGTCGGCGCTGCGGCACCTTCCGCGGGCGGTGTTCCGGCGGCTGCCGGTGTGAGACGCCGCGGGCTCCCTACCGGACCGGCAGGGAGCCGCTCTCCACGCGTCCCGCCTGCGGGGGCACCGTGGTGCTGCCGAAGGGGAACTCGCGGAGCTTGCGCCACACCCCGTCGGCGCCCTGCTCGTAGAGCGCGAAGCCGGTGCAGGGCCACTGGGCCTCGTAGCCGGACAGCTCCTCGAAGGCGCGGTCCATCGCCGCTTCGTCGATGCCGTGCGCCACGGTGACGTGCGGGTGGTACGGGAACTGGAGTTCGCGGGGCACCGGCCCGGAGGTGTCCCGGACGCGCCTCTGCAGCCAGGAGCAGGCCGCGGCGCCCTCGACCACCTGGACGAAGACCACGGGTGACAGCGGGCGGAAGGTCCCGGTGCCGGAGAGCCGCATCGGGAAGGGCCGGCCGCGCGCCGCCACCTCCGCCAGGTGCGCCTCGACCGCGGGCAGCGCGCCGCCGTCGACCTCGGTCGGCGGCAGCAGGGTGACGTGCGTGGGGATGCCGTGGGCCGCGGCGTCGCCGAAGCCCGCGCGCAGCTGCTGGAGCTTGCTGCCGTGAGGCTCCGGGACCGCGATCGACACGCCGATCGTTACGGTCCCCACGTCGTCTCCTGTCGTCACGTGTCACTCGGTGTGTGTCGCTGTGTCGGACACCCGGATATCGACTGTACGGCCACGACCGTGCCCGGGGCAGGCGCAACCGGAGTGATGTGCAGCGCTACGGCGGCGTGCCGGGGCGCACGAGGGGTGCTGGGGCAGTGGTCGGGGCGCTGCCGCGGGTCAGTGCTTGGCGGGCAGGAAACCCACCATGTCGTACGCCCGGGAGAGGGTCTCCGTGGCGACGGCGCGGGCCTTCTCCGCGCCCTTGGCCAGGATCGTGTCGAGCGTCTCCGGGTCGTCCAGGTACTGCTGGGTGCGCTCCCGGAAGGGGGTGACGAACTCCACGACGACCTCGGCGAGGTCCGTCTTCAGGGCGCCGTAGCCCTTGCCCTCGTACTTCTGCTCCAGCTCCGGGATCGCCGCACCGGTGAGGGTGGAGTAGATCGACAGCAGGTTGCTGACCCCGGGCTTGTGCTCGCGGTCGAAGCGGATCACGGTGTCGGTGTCCGTGACGGCGCTCTTCACCTTCTTCGCCGTGGTCTTCGGCTCGTCGAGCAGGTTGATCAGGCCCTTGGGGGTGGCCGCCGACTTGCTCATCTTGGCGGTCGGGTCCTGGAGGTCGTAGATCTTCGCCGTCTCCTTGAGGATGTACGCGGAGGGAACGGTGAAGGCCTCGCCGAAGCGGCCGTTGAAGCGCTCGGCCAGGTCGCGGGTCAGCTCGATGTGCTGGCGCTGGTCCTCGCCGACGGGGACCTCGTCGGCCTGGTAGAGCAGGATGTCGGCGACCTGGAGGACCGGGTAGGTGAACAGGCCGACGGAGGCGCGGTCGGCACCCTGCTTGGCGGACTTGTCCTTGAACTGGGTCATGCGGCTCGCCTCGCCGAAGCCGGTGAGGCAGTTCATGACCCAGGCGAGCTGGGCGTGCTCGGGGACGTGGCTCTGGACGAAGAGCGTGCAGCGGTCCGGGTCGAGCCCGGCGGCCAGCAGCTGGGCGGCGGCGAGCCGGGTGTTGGCGCGCAGCTCCTTCGGGTCCTGCGGGACCGTGATCGCGTGCAGGTCGACGACCATGTAGAACGCGTCGTGGGACTCCTGGAGAGCCACCCACTGGCGGACGGCGCCCAGGTAGTTGCCGAGGTGGAACGAGCCTGCGGTGGGCTGGATCCCGGAGAGCACACGAGGTCGGTCATTCGCCATGCCCACCATTCTCTCAGGTCCCACCGGCGGCTCGTTCCCCCGGGCGGCGACCGTCAGCCCAGGTCGATCTCCGGGTACAGGGGGAAGCCCCGCACCAGGTCCGTGGCGCGCTGGGCGATCTCCTGTGCCACCTTCTCGTCCAGGACGTGGGAGGCCTTCGACGGGGCGCCCGACTTGGTGGTGCCCGGCTCGGTGGTGGTCAGGACACGGTCGATGAGGCCCGCGACCTCGTCCATCTCCGCCGTGCCCAGGCCGCGCGTGGTGAGCGCGGGGGTGCCGACGCGGATGCCGGAGGTGTACCAGGCGCCGTTCGGGTCGGCGGGGATGGCGTTGCGGTTGGTGACGATGCCGGAGTCGAGGAGGGCGGTCTCGGCCTGGCGGCCGGTGAGGCCGTAGGAGGACGCCACGTCGATCAGGTTGAGGTGGTTGTCCGTGCCGCCGGTGACCAGGGTGGCGCCGCGCCGCATGAGGCCCTCGGCGAGGGCGCGGGCGTTGTCGACGATGCGCTGGGCGTAGTCCTGGAAGGCGGGCTGCCGGGCCTCGGCGAGGGCGACGGCCTTGGCGGCCATGACGTGCGGGAGCGGGCCGCCGAGGACCATCGGGCAGCCGCGGTCGACCTGGTCCTTGAGGGAGTCGTCGCACAGGACCATGCCGCCGCGCGGGCCGCGCAGCGACTTGTGGGTGGTGGTCGTCACGATCTGGGCGTGCGGGACCGGGTCGAAGTCGCCGGTGAGGACCTTGCCCGCGACCAGGCCAGCGAAGTGGGCCATGTCGACCATGAGGGTGGCGCCGACCTCGTCGGCGATCTCGCGCATGATCCGGAAGTTCACCAGGCGGGGGTACGCGGAGTAGCCGGCGACAATGATCAGCGGCTTGAACTCGCGGGCCGTGGCGCGCAGGGCCTCGTAGTCGATGAGGCCGGTGGCCGGGTCGGTGCCGTAGGAGCGCTGGTCGAACATCTTGCCGGAGATGTTCGGGCGGAAGCCGTGGGTGAGGTGGCCGCCGGCGTCCAGGGACATGCCGAGCATGCGCTGGTTGCCGAAGGCGCGGCGCAGCTCGGCCCAGTCGGCGTCGGTCAGGTCGTTGACCTGGCGGGCGCCGGTCTTCTCCAGGAAGGGCACCTCGACGCGGGCGCCGAGGACGGCCCAGAAGGCGACGAGGTTGGCGTCGATGCCGGAGTGCGGCTGGACGTAGGCGTGGCGGGCGCCGAAGAGCTCGCGGGCGTGCTCGGCGGCCAGCGACTCGACGGTGTCGACGTTGCGGCAGCCGGCGTAGAAGCGGCGGCCGACGGTGCCCTCGGCGTACTTGTCGCTGAACCAGTTGCCCATCGCCAGGAGGGTGGCCGGGGAGGCGTAGTTCTCGGAGGCGATCAGCTTGAGCATCTCGCGCTGGTCGGCGACCTCCTGGCCGATGGCGTCGGCGACGCGCGGCTCGACGGTGCGGATCACGTCGAGGGCGGCGCGGTAGGCGGTGGATGCGGGGGACAGCTCTGCGGACACGGGGACCTCCGGACGTTGTGTTCGGCGTTCACGGTACGGACGGCCCAGGCGCACGGCACTCGCTGCTCGGGCCGCTCCCCGATGGTCGGTCCCATCCCAGCGCGCCAGTCACGGCCCTCGGTCAGCGTACCGGGCGGCCCGCGATGCCGTGGTCCGGCGTCCACCATGCGGGAGCGTCCGCCCGGTGGCCGGGCGCGCCCGCGTGGCGGAGCCGTCGTGTCGCGCGGTCCCGCGGCCCCCGGGACGCTTCCCGGATGCCCCTCAGAGGATCACGTGGGGCAGGAAGCGGGCGTACTCGTCCGTCACCAGGCCCGACGACTCCCTGATGCCCAGGCCCGCCGACTCGTTCTCCACCACCCACGCGCCCAGCACCACGCGGTTGCCGTCGAAGTCGGGCAGGGGGGCCAGTTCCTGGTAGCAGCAGGGCTCGTCCCGTACGACGGGGGCGGCGCCGGCCTCGTGGACCGTGACGCCCGCGCCCTCGCGGCCCAGCAGGGGCTTGGCGACGTAGCCCGTCGTGCCGGCCAGCCCCCTCGGGCCGTCGAGGTAGGCCGGGAGGAGGTTGGGGTGGCCGGGGTACAGCTCCCAGAGGACCGCCAGCAGTGCCTTGTTGCTGAGCAGCATCTTCCAGGCGGGCTCGATCCACAGGGTGGTGCCGGTTCCGCCGCCGTTGTCGAGGGTGTCCAGGACGTGGTCGGCGAAGCGGTCGGTGGTCAGCCACTCCCACGGGTAGAGCTTGAAGACGCTGCGGATGAAGCGGAGCCCGGCGTCGACGAAGCGCCCGGACAGGCGGTCCCAGCCGATCTCCTCCATGGAGATCCACTCGGTCTCCAGGCCGGCCTGCTCGGCGGTCTCCTTGAGGTAGGCGACCGTCATCAGGTCCTCGCCCAGCTCGTCGGCCTCGGAGTTCGCGAAGTACAGCGGGCTGCCGGGCGGGAGGAGGGCGGCCTGCTTCTTCCAGGCGTCGACGAGGCGCTCGTGGAGGCTGTTCCACTGGTCGGCGCCGGGGAAGCGCTCCTCCATCCAGAACCACTGCGGGGAGGCGGCCTCCACCAGGGAGGTGGGGGTGTCCGCGTTGTACTCCAGGAGCTTGGCGGGCCCCGTGCCGTCGTAGCGCAGGTCGAAGCGGGCGTAGACGGAGGGGAGTTCGGCGCGGCGCTGCCAGGCCTCGGTGACCGCGTCGACCACCCGCGGGTCGGTGATGCCGAGGTCGGCGAAGCGGCCGGCGGTGACGATGTGCTCGGCGGCCGCCAGGCACATGCGGTGGAGTTCCTCGACGGCCTCCTCCAGCGCCTCGACCTCCGGGAGGGAGAAGACGTAGTAGGCGCTCTCGTCCCAGTAGGGGCGCAGGGAGCCGTCGGGGTAGCGGGTCAGCGGGTAGATGCAGCCCTGCTCCTCCACGGTCTGCTGCCAGCCGGGGCGGGGCTCGGTGGTGCGGCGTTCCATGTCCGGGCTCAGCCGCCGCCGCTGCCGGAGCCCGAGCAGCCGAAGCCGCCGCGGTCGACGGCCTCCTCGCGGCTGAAGGTGCCGTAGTCGGCCCAGCCGTTGCTGACGTCGGCGTCGTAGTACCAGTCGGCGTCGCCCACGGCCTTCGAGCCGGTCTTCTTGCCCGACTTGCAGTTCTTGTCGGCGACGACCTTGTAGCCGTTGATGTAGTCGTAGCTGTCGCGGTCCACGCAGCGGCGGTCCGGGTCCGAGCCGCACGCGCTCAGGGCCGCCGCGAGCACTCCCATGCCGCCGAGCACCACGGTGCTCGACCGCAGCCGTCGCCGGGTCTTCGCCATGTCCGTCTCTCCCCCGTTGTCCGCTTTCCGGTACGGCAGTTGGGCCGATCGAGTGTACGGCCGTCGCCGGGGGACTCTACGGCAGCGCCCGGCAGAGCGCGTCCAGGGCCCCCGCCCAGGCGTGGTCGGGCGGGGTGCCGTAGCCGACGACGAGGGCGTCCAGCGGGGCGACGGCGGCGTCCGGGTGCCGGAAGGTGGACAGGCCGTGGACGGCGAGTCCGTGCCAGGCGGCGGCCCGCACGGTCTGCTGCTCGGTGCCGGGGGGCAGTTGGAGGACGGCGTGCAGTCCGGCGGCGATGCCGGTGACGCGCACCTCGGGGGCGCGCTCGGCGAGGGCGGCGACCAGGGCGTCGCGGCGGCGCCGGTAGCGCAGGCGGGCGGCGCGGACGTGCCGGTCGTAGTCGCCGGAGGCGAGGAACTCCGCGAGGGTCAGCTGGTCCAGGACGCCCGGGGTGCGGCCCGCCATGCAGTCCATGGCGTCCTCCACGAGCGACGGCGGCAGCACCAGCCAGCCCAGGCGCAGTCCGGGGGCGAGGGACTTGCTGGCGGTGCCGAGGTAGACGACGTGGTCGGGGTCGAGGCCCTGGAGGGCGCCGACGGGCTGGCGGTCGTAGCGGAACTCTCCGTCGTAGTCGTCCTCCAGGATCAGTCCGCCGGTGCGGCGGGCCCGGTCGATCAGGGCCGTGCGGCGCTCGGGGAGCAGGGGCAGGCCCATCGGGAACTGGTGGGAGGGGGTGAGCAGGACCGCCTGGGCGCCGGCCGGGCCGTCGTCGGGGGGCCGGGTGCCGCGGTCGTCGAAGGGCAGCGGGGGTGTGGCGAGGCCCGCGCGGGCGAGCAGGCCGCGGTGGTGGGGCAGGCCGTAGGACTCGACCGCCACGGAGCGGGTGCCCCGGTGGCGCAGCAGGCCCGCGAGTACGCCCAGGCCGCCGAGGAAGCCGGCGCAGACGACGATGCGGTCGGGGTCGGCGTGTACGCCGCGGGCGCGGGAGAGGTAGCCGGCGAGCGCGGTGCGCAGTTCGGGCCGGCCTCGGGGGTCGCCGTAGCCGAGGGCCCGGTCGGGGGCGGCGGTCAGGGCGCGGCGGGCGGCGCGCAGCCACTGGGCGCGGGGGAACGACGCGAGTTCGGGGGTGCCGGGGATCAGGTCGTAGGCGGGGCGGGCCGGTTCCCGGCGGTGGGGTGCGGAACGGTCGTCGGGGGTGGCGGGGGTGCGGTCGGCGACGCGGGTGCCGGAGCCCTGGCGGGCTGCGAGCCAGCCCTCGGCGACGAGGTCGGCGTAGACCTCGGCCACGGTGTTGCGGGCCACGCCCAGGTCGGCGGCGAGGGACCGGGAGGAGGGCAGCCGGGTGCCGGGGGCCAGCCGGCCGCCGCGGACGGCGTCGCGCAGGGCGTCGGTGAGGCCCCGGCGAAGTCCGGGTCCGGACCGGTCGAGATGCAGGTCTACACCGAAAGTGGCCCATGGTTTCGCCATGGGAATGGACCATACCCGTGGGCTGCCTGGCTCCTAGTCTCGAGGGCATGACGACGAACGAGGACATCACCGCGGCATCCGACGCCTTCGCGTCCGAGGAGGCCCCCCGGCTGGAGTGGGCCAAGCACGCCCCCGAGGTCTGGAAGGCGATGCTCGGGCTGGAGAAGGCGGCGGGCCGGGGCCTGGACCCGAAGCTGAAGGAACTGGTGAAGATCCGCGCCTCGCAGCTCAACCACTGCGCCTTCTGCCTGGACATGCACACCAAGGACGCGCTCGCGGCCGGCGAGAGCGTGGAGCGGATCGTGCAGCTCAGCGCCTGGGAGGAGTCGCGGCACTTCTACACGGAGAAGGAGCTCGCGGCGATCGAGCTGACCGAGGCGGTGACCGTGCTGACGGACGGCTTCGTGCCGGACGACGTGTACGGGAGGGCCGCCAAGCTCTTCGACGAGACGGAGCTGGCCCACCTGATCGCCGCTATCACGGTGATCAACGCCTGGAACCGGTTCGGCGTGACGTGCCGGCTGGCGCCGGGCCACTACACGCCGGGGCAGCACG
This sequence comes from Streptomyces sp. WG5, assembly GCF_049974565.1. NCBI lineage: Bacteria > Bacillati > Actinomycetota > Actinomycetes > Kitasatosporales > Streptomycetaceae > Streptomyces > Streptomyces sp. WG5. Next base: position 144,675 of record NZ_JBNGGC010000010.1, read on the forward strand.
GATGACGGGCCTCACGACGCCCCCGGTGACGGGAGCGGAGCGTTTCCGTGCCCTGCACCACGGCCGGGCGCCCGGCGACCCGCTCGTCCTCCCCGGCCCCTGGGACGCGGTGAGTGCCCGGGTCTTCGCGGACGCCGGGTTCCCGGCGCTGGCGACGCCCAGCGCGGGCGTGGCGGCGTCCCTCGGGTACGAGGACGGGGCGACCCCCGCCGACGAGATGTTCGCGGCCGTCGCGCGGATCGTGCGGGCCGTGGACGTGCCCGTGTCGGCGGACGTCGAGGACGGGTACGGGCTGGCGCCGAAGGAGCTGGTGGAGCGGCTGCTGGAGACGGGCGCCGTGGGCTGCAACCTGGAGGACTCCACCGACGGGGTGCTCAAGGACCCGCGGGAGCACGCGGACTGGCTGGCCGAGGTGCGGGCGGCGGCCGGGGACCGGCTCTTCGTCAACGCCCGGATCGACACCTTCGTCAGGGGCGTCGGTGATCCGGGCTCGGCGATCGAGCGGGCCGCGCTGTACGTCGCGGCGGGTGCCGACTGCGTGTATCCGATCGGCGCCCCCGACGGCGTACTGCCGCTGCTGCGGTCCGGCATCCAGGGGCCGGTGAACGTCGGCGGGCGGCCCGGGGAGGGCCCCGCGTCCGCCGAGCTGCGGAGGCTCGGCGAACTCGGGGCCACCCGGATCACGTTCGGGCCGGGGCTCCAGCGGCGCGCGGAGGGCGTGCTGCGGGAGATCGCGGCGGAACTGGCCGGGTGAGGGTCAGGGCAGCCACTTCTTCCAGACGGACTCGTGGCTGTCCACCCACTTCTTCGCCGCCTCGTCGGGCCGCATCTTCTGCTCGGCGATCATCAGGGAGACCTGGTTCTGGTCCTCGGTCGTCCACTCGAAGTTCTTCAGGAACTGAGCCGCGTCGCCGCCGTCCTCCGCGAAGTCGGCGTTGAGGTACTTCTGGAGCGGGGTGACCGGGTAGGCGCAGTCGACCTTCGCCGGGTCGGCGTCGCAGCCCTCCTGGTACGGCGGCAGCTTCACCTCCGTCATCGGCACCTTCTCGAACAGCCACTGGGGGGTGTACCAGTAGGTCAGGAAGGGCTTCCTCTCCTTGGCGAACTGCTTGATCTGGGTGATCTGGGCGGCCTCGGAGCCGGCGAAGACGACCTGGTAGTCCAGGTCCAGGTTCTCGACGAGGGCCTTGTCGTTGGTGACGTAGGACGGGGAGCCGTCCATCAGCTGGCCCTTGTCGCCGCTCTCCGCGGTGCGCAGCAGTTCGGCGTACTTGTCGAGGTTCTTCCAGTCGGTGACGTCCGGGTGCTTCTTCGCGAAGTACGTCGGGACGAACCAGCCGATGTGCCCGGTGACGCCGAGGTCGCCGCCGGGGGCGATGGTCTTCTTGTCCTCGACGTAGCGCTGCTCCTGCTCGGGGTGGCCCCAGTCCTCCAGGATGGCGTCGACGCGGCCCTGGCTGAGCGCGTCCCAGGCGGGGACCTCGTCGACCTGGACGGTGTCGACGCGGTAGCCGAGCTCGTGCTCCAGCAGGTACTGGGCGACGGCCACGTTGGCCTGGGCGCCGACCCAGGACTGCACGGACAGGGTGACGGTCCTGGCGCCCTGGGCGTTCGCGTACGGGGACGCCTGCTCGGTCATGTCGGCGGCGCCGCAGCCGGTGGCCAGCGCCAGCACGGCGACGGCCGCCGTGATCCGCCTGCGTGACATCTCAGGCTCCCTTCTTCGTACGGCGTTCGGTCGGCTGGGTGACCCGGTCGAGCATCAGGCCGAGGCAGACGATCGCCGCGCCGGCCACCAGGCCGGTCGCCAGGTCGCCCTGCGCCAGGCCGAAGACGACCTGGTAGCCGAGGGCGCCGCCGCCGACCAGGCCGCCGATGATGACGACGGCGAGGACCAGGACGACGCCCTGGTTGACGGCGAGCAGCAGGGCCGGGCGGGCCAGCGGGAGCTGGACCTGGCGGAGCTGCTGGCCGCTGGTGGCGCCGAGCGAGCGGGCCGACTCCATGGCGGCCGGGTCCACCTGGCGCAGGCCCTGTGCGGTGATGCGGACGACGGCCGGGAGGGCGTAGACGACCGCGGCGGCCACGGCCGGGGCGCGGCCCACGCCGAAGAGGGCGACGACCGGGATCAGGTACACGAACTGCGGCATCGTCTGGAAGACGTCCAGCACGGGCCGCAGCAGGCGCTCGAAGCGGTCGCTGCGGGCGGCGGCGATGCCCGTCGCGAAGCCGATGACCAGCGTCACGGCGACGGCCGCGAGGACCTGGGAGAGCGTGTCCAGGGACGGCTTCCACACGCCGAGCACGCCGATCGCGGCCATGGCGAGGACGGCGGTGAGCGCGGTGCGCCAGGTGCCGATCAGCCAGGCCAGGGCGGCGACGACGAGGAGTACGGACCACCAGGGCAGCCAGTGCAGGCCGTCCCGGAGGGGGTTGAGGACCCCGTTGGTGAAGTGCGCGGCCCAGTCGGCGGTGCCGCCGACGACGGGGACGCCGGAGTAGAGGTGGGCGGTCATCCAGTCGACGGCCCGGTTGACGGGCTCGGCGATGTCCGCCTCCCACCCGTCGGGCCAGTCGAGCAGGCCGGCGATCCGTCCCGCGACCGCGACGGCCGCGGCGGCGGCCACGACGTACAGCCAGGTCAGCGGGGACGTGCGGGACTCGCCGAGCCGCTCCCCCGCCGCGCCGGTCACGCGGTCCAGGACGACGGCGAGCAGCACGATCGGGATGCCGGCCGCGAGGGCCGCGCCCACGTCGACCGAGGCGAGCGCCTGGTAGACGCGGTCGCCGAGGCCGCCGGCGCCGATGACGGAGGCGATGACGGCCATGGAGAGCGCCATCATGATCGTCTGGTTGACACCGAGGAGGAGTTCCCTGCGGGCCAGTGGGACGCGGGCGGTCAGCAGCCGCTGGCGGGCGGTGGTGCCGAGGGACTCGACGGCTTCGAGGACCTCCTTGTCGGCACCGCGCAGGCCGAGGGCGGTGAGCCGGGCCATGGGCGGGGCGGCGTAGACGACGGTGGCCAGGACTGCGGCGGGGACGCCGATGCCGAAGACCAGGACGACGGGGAGGAGGTAGGCGAAGGCGGGCAGCACCTGCATGGTGTCGAGCACCGGGCGCAGGACGCGGTCCATCCGGTCGGAGAGGCCGGCGGCCAGGCCCAGCAGGGCGCCGACGGCGACCGACGCGAGGACGGCGACGACCATCAGGGCGAGGGTCTGCATGGTCGGCACCCACATGCCGAGCAGGCCGCACGCCAGGAACGCCACGGCGGTGCCGAGCGCCGGCTTCACGCCGGCCACGCGCCAGGCGACCAGGGCGCCGACCGCGGTGACCCCGGCCCAGCCGACGGCGAGGAGGGCGAGGTAGACGGCGCGTACGGCGATGACGACGACGTTGCTGACGTGGCCGAAGAAGTAGAGGAACAGCGGGTGGCTGTCCCGGTTGTCGATGATCCAGTCGCTGGTCTTGCCGAGCGGTTCGGAGACGTCGACGGTGAGGGCGGACGGCCAGGTGGTGCCGCCCCACTGGGTGACGGCGAGGGGGACGAGGACCGCGGCGGCCACCGCGAGGGTGAGGAGCTTGCGGGCGGCGGGGCGGGTGAGGAGGCCCGGCGGGGCGGTCGTCCGGGCCGGTGCGGTGATCGTCGCCATCAGACCGCCTCCTTGGGCAGCTCCGCCTCCTCGGGGAGGACGGCCGCCCCCTCGGGGCGTTCCTCGGGCCCGGCCGTGCCGGCGACGACACCGAGCAGCGCGTCCGCGTCGACCACGCCCAGGCAGCGGCCGTCGTCCATGACGCGGGCGGCCGAACCCGCCCGCGCGACCGCCTCGATGGCCTCCGAGACGGTGGCGTCGGGGCGCAGGGCCGGGCCCGTGCCCGCCTCGTCGGACGAGGTCGCGGGGCGCATGGCCGTACGGACGGTGAGGACCTGCTCGCGCGGCACGTCCCGGACGAACTCGCGGACGTAGTCGTCGGCGGGCGAGCCGACGATCTCCTCCGGGGTGCCGAGCTGCACGACCCGGCCGTCGCGCATCAGGGCGATGCGGTCGCCGAGCTTGAGGGCTTCCTGGAGGTCGTGGGTGATGAAGACCATCGTGCGGCCCTCCTCGCGGTGCAGCCGGACGACCTCCTCCTGCATGTCCCGCCGGATCAGCGGGTCGAGCGCGCTGAACGGCTCGTCGAAGAGCAGCACCTCGGGGTCGACGGCGAGCGCGCGGGCGAGGCCGACGCGCTGGCGCTGGCCGCCGGAGAGCTGACCGGGGCGGCGGTGCTCCAGGCCCTCCAGGCCGACCTTGGCGACGACGGCGGCGGCCCGCTCGCGGCGCTCGGCGCGGCCCATGCCCTGGACCTCCAGGCCGTAGGCGACGTTGTCGAGGACCGTGCGGTGCGGGAGCAGGCCGAAGTGCTGGAAGACCATCGCGGCGCGGTGGCGGCGCAGTGCGCGCAGCCGGGACTTGTCCATGGCGCGGACGTCCTCGCCGTCGATGGCGATGGACCCGGCCGTCGGCTCGATGAGGCGGGTCAGGCAGCGTACGAGGGTGGACTTGCCGGAGCCGGACAGGCCCATGACGACGAAGACCTCGCCCTTGCGCACGTCGAAGGAGACGTCGGCCACGGCGGCCGTGCAGCCGGTGCGCGAGCGCAGCTCGGCCGGGGTCAGCGCGGCCAGCTCGGGGTCGGCGGGGATCCGGGCGGCCTTCGGTCCGAAGACCTTCCACAGGCCGTCCACGGAGAAGACGGGAGTGTCCGGCCCGTCGGTACCCGGCGGCGTACTGGCGCTGGTGGTGGTGCTCATCGGGCATCACCGCCGATCAGCTCGACGGCGCGCTCCCCGACCATGAGCACGCCGATCATCGGGTTCACGGCGGTCATCGTCGGGAAGACGGAGGCGTCGGCGATGCGGAGGCCCTGCAGGCCGCGGACGCGCAGCTCGGGGTCGACGACGGCCGTCCCGTCGGTGGCGGCGCCCATCTTGCAGGTGCCCGCCGGGTGGTAGACGGTGTGGGCGACCTTGCGGGCGTACTCGCTCAGCTCCTCGTCGCCGGTGACGTCCGGGCCGGGGCAGACCTCGCGCTTGAGCCAGCCGGCCAGCGGCTCGGTCGTGGCGATCTCACGGGCGATCTTGATGCCGTCGACGAGGGTGCGGCCGTCGTAGTCGTCCTCGTCGGTGAAGTAGCGGAAGTCCAGGGCGGGCTTCACGGACGGGTCCGCGCTGGTCAGGTAGAGACGGCCGCGGCTCTTCGGCTTGGGGATGTTCGGGGTCATGGAGACGCCGAACTCCGGCCGCTCGTAGCCCAGTCGCTCCGGGTTGTCCGTGAACGGGATCTGGTAGAAGTGGAACATCAGGTCGGGGCCCGCGTGTTCGGGGTCGCGGCGCACGAACAGACCGGCGTCGGAGTCCATCGCGGAGTTCTCCGGGATGGGGCCGTCGGTCTCCCACACGATCACCGACTCGGGGTGGTCGAGCAGGTTCTCGCCGACACCGGGCAGGTCGAGCACCACGGGTATGCCGAGTGCCTCGAGGTCCTCGCGGGGGCCGATGCCGGAGTGCAGCAGCAGGCGGGGCGAGTCGACGGCGCCGGCGCACAGGACGACCTCGTTGCGGGCCTTGACCAGGATCTCCTCGCCGTCCTTGGTGCGCACGTGGACGCCCTCGGCGCGGGTGCCGTCGAGCTGGAGCCGGTACGCCCAGGTCTCCAGCATGATCGTGAGGTTGGGGCGCTCGTCCATCACCGGGTGCAGGTACGCCACCGACGCCGACGAACGCTTGTTGTTCTCGGGGTGGTAGGCCAGGTCGAAGAAGCCGACGCCCTCGGCGAAGGGCTTCTTGTTGAAGCCCTCGATCCGGGGGACCTCCAGCGCCTTCTGCGCGGCGTCGACGAAGTCGCGGGCGATGGCGTTCCGGTCCTTCTCGTCGACCGGGACGATGTTGTTCTTGAGACGCGCGTAGTACGCCTCCATCGGCACCGCGCCCCAGCCCTTGGCACCGGCGGCCTCCCACTCGTCCCAGTCGGACGGCAGCGGCTTGAAGGCGATGAGGGTGTTGTGCGAGGAGCAGCCGCCGAGCACCCGGGCGCGGCTGTGCCGGATGTGCGAATTGCCGCGTGGCTGCTCGGTGGTGGGGTAGTCGTAGTCCAGCTCACCGCCGAGCAGGCCCATCCAGCGGCGCAGGGTCAGCACGTCGTCGCGGCCGACGTCGCTGGGTCCGCCCTCGATGACGGCGACGGTGACGTCCGGGTTCTCGGTGAGGCGGGAGGCGATCACCGATCCCGCGGTGCCGCCGCCTATGACGACGTAGTCGTAGACGTGGGTGGTCTCGGGCATGGGGGTACTCCAGAGGGTGGGCGGACGGGGGCCCGGGCGGGCGGGCCCGGGTGGGGACGGGCGGGCGGCGGTGGGCCTCGGTCAGCCGGAGAACCAGCGGACGGGCTTCGGGGCGAGGTTCTGGTAGACGTGCTTGCTCTCGCGGTACTCGGCGAGGCCCGCGGGGCCCAGTTCGCGGCCGACGCCGCTCTTGCCGAAGCCGCCCCACTCCGCCTGCGGGAGGTAGGGGTGGAAGTCGTTGATCCAGACGGTGCCGTGGCGCAGCCGGCCGGCGACCCGGCGGGCGCGGCCCGCGTCGGCGGTCCAGACGGCACCCGCCAGACCGTACTCGGTGTCGTTGGCGAGGGCTACGGCCTCGTCCTCGGTGCGGAAGGTCTCGACGGTGAGCACCGGCCCGAAGACCTCCTCCCGTACGACCCTCATCTCCCGGTGGCAGCGGTCGAGGACGGTGGGCTCGTAGAAGTAGCCGTTCTCCGGCCGCTGGGGGGACGGCTCGGGGCGCCTGCCACCGCAGCGCAGCTCGGCGCCCTCGGCCAGCGCGGAGGCGACGTAGTCCTCGGTCCTGGCGCGCTGCTGCTCGGAGACGAGCGGGCCGCACTCGACGCCGTCCTCGGTGCCGCGGCCGAGGCGGATCCTCGCGGCGCGGCGGGCGAGTTCGGCGACGAAGCGTTCGCGGACCGACTCCTCGATGATGAGCCGGCCGCCCGCCGAGCAGACCTGGCCGCTGTGGATGAAGGCGGCGTTGAGGGCCTGGTCGACGGCGGTGTCGAAGCCCTCCTCGGTCTCGCAGGCGTCGGCGAAGACCACGTTGGGGTTCTTGCCGCCGAGTTCGAGGGCGACCTTCTTGACGGTGACGGCGGCGGCCTGGGCGACCTTGGTGCCGCTGACCAGGCCGCCGGTGAAGGAGACCAGGTCGACGTCGGGGTGCTCGGCGAGCCGGGCGCCGACCGTGTGGCCGGGGCCGGTGACGATGTTGGCGACGCCGGTGGGGAGGCCGGCCTCGACCAGCAGGTCGATCAGGGCGATCGTGGTGAGGGGGGTGATCTCACTGGGCTTGATCACGAAGGTGTTGCCGGCGGCGAGCGCGGGGGCGATCTTCCAGCTGGCCTGGAGCAGCGGGTAGTTCCAGGGCGTGATCATCGCGCAGACGCCGACCGGCTCGTGCACGACGACGCTGTGGATGTCGGGCGACCCGGCGTCGACGACCCGGCCGGGGGCCTCGCCGGCGACCAGGTCGGCGAAGTAGCGGAAGGCGTCGGCGACGCAGTCGATGTCGACGCGCCCCTCCTCGACGGTCTTGCCCGCGTCGCGGCTCTCCAGCAGGCCGAGCGTCTCACGGTCGCGCGCGAGGAGGCCGGCGACGCGGCGCAGCAGGGCGGCGCGTTCGGCGACCGGCGTGTGCGGCCACTCGCCCGCGTCGAAGGCGCGCCGGGCGGCGGCCACCGCGAGGTCGGTGTCCCGCTCGTCGCCCTCCGCGACCACGGCGAACGGCAGGGCGTCCGCGGGATCGAGGATGTCGCGCGTTCCCCCCGAGACGGCCGCCCGCCACTCGCCCCCGGCATGGATGGTGTCGCGCGCCCGGAGTTCCGTACTGTCCGCCATGATCGTCAATGCCTTCCGTTCCCTGTTCAGCGCCCGTGAGTCACGCAGGTGTCATCCACGGGACCGGGTGCACCTGCCCTTCGGCCCCGAATGCATGCGGGCCGGGGGCCGGAAGTGTGCCGGGTCACTGAACAAAGGGACGGAACCGTACACATCACCCGCCCTGTGGGTGCTGTGTCACGGGGTGCCGGCACCGGCCCCGCAGGCCGTGGACGGCGGGCAGAAGTGGCCGAGGGCCGTCCGCAGCATGGCCCGCTCGTCCTCGCGGCCGTCCGCATCGGCTCCGTAGGCGGTGACCGCGTAGACCTCGCCGTCGGCGGCCACGAAGCGTTCGTCGACGACGTGCCAGGTGCCGACGTCGGGCTCGCCCCTGAGGGAGTCGGCGAGGTACTCGAGCCGGGACCCGGTGAAGTCGCCGTCGTCCAGGGTCTCCAGGGAGAGCTTCCGGAAGCCGTCGGCCTTGGCCGTGCCGTCGGAGAGGAACACCTCGAAGGACGCGTCGGGCGAGGCCTCCTCCACCTGGTACACCTGCAGCCGCCGTGCGCCGTCGGGGCTGCGGTAGTTGACCACGTCGATGCCGTACTTCGAGGGCACCGCGTCGCGCACCCAGCCCACCGGCCGGGCGAGGGTGAAGCCCTCCGGGTCGGTGTGCAGCCGGTAGCCGCCGGGCAGCCCGGCGGCCGTGCCGGACGGCGCCCCTGGCACGCCGGTGGGTGCCACCGCCTCCTCGCTCCCGGGTGACTCCTCGGTGCCGAGCGCCTCCTCGGTCCGCAGCGTCGAGGGTCCGGGGGCCGGAGGGACGGCGGTGGCGGACGCGCCGGTCGGCCCCGCCGACCCCGCCGCCCGGCCGCCGCGGTCGTCCGTCTCGTCGCCTGCCGGGACCACCTGCGTCAGGACGAGGGCCACCGCGACCCCGACCGCGGCGGCTCCGCCCAGCACGGACCACATGAGCCTGCGGCCGGGCCCGCCGGTGCCGGCGGAGGGTGCCGACGGCGGCTGCCCCTGGGATGCGCGGGGTGCGCGGGGTGCGCGGGGTGCCTGGGATGCCGGTGGCGGTGGCTCTTGGGACTGCTGGGATCCAGGAGACCCCTGAGGCACCTGGGGCGCCTGGGGTGCCGACCGGTGCGGTGGCGGCGGGGTGACCGGTGCCGTGCCGCCCGCGGTGTCCTCCCAGCGCTGGGTCGCCTCGTTCCAGTACCGCCGCTGTCCCCCGCTCACCGGCTCACATCCCCAGCATCCCGGCGACCGTCCCGAAGGACGCGAACAGCGACAGGGCGGCCTGCGATTCCTCGAGCAGGCCCCGCAGCCGCTGGAGGCGCCCCTCGGGGGCCGTGCCGGTACGGGTGATCTCCTCCTCGGTGTCCGCGAGGGCCGTGTCGAGCCGGTCGGTCTGCCCGGTGCGCTGGATCCGCGCCAGGTCGGCACGGAGCTCCCGCACCGCTCTCAGCAGTTCCTCGGCGGCCTGGTCGCGCGCCGCCGTGGTGCCGTAGTGGCTCGTCACGTTCGCGTTGTCGCCGACGGCGAACGTCGCCCCCTGGGCGTTCCCGATGTGGACGGTCGGCTCATTCTGCGCCATTGCTTCCGGATCCCTTCTGCGGCGCGGGGCCGCCGGTCTTGGACGAGACGTGGGCCTTGTCGCCGACGGCGAAAGTGGCCCCTTCGGCGTTGCCGATGTAGGTGCTGCCGTTGCTGAGGTTCACGATCTTCTGCACGAACTCACCGGTTTCGTAACCGGCGTCGGCGAGGGCCAGCCGCACCCCGTGCCCCACGCGGTCCTGGATGCTCCTGAGGTAGCGGCTGACGTCCATCTCCTGGAAGGTGGACCCGGTGGGCGCCGAGGCCAGCTCCCGCACGGAGGCGGCGGGGCCCGCGGGAAGCGCGCCCGTGTGGCCGCCGGTCAGCAGCCGCCACCCGTACACCAGGCCCCGGCCGAGGGTGACCAGGGAACGGCCCACGGAGCCGGGCACCAGGACGGCGGCTCCGGCCGCCTTGCCCAGCGCGTTGTTGTTGCGGAACCGGTGGGAGGCGCGGTCGGCGTCCTTGAAGTCCCCGCGTACCGGTGTCAGCACGTGCGGGGCGATCTCCAGCATGAGCATGCGGCCCTGGGTGTGCAGGCGCACGAAGACCGTGACGACCAGCTCCTCCTCCCAGCCGCCGACCCGGATCCGCAGGAAGTGCCGCCGCTTCTCGGCGCCCTCCTCGACGGCACCCGCCCGGTGCTGCTCGAACTCCTCCCAGCTGTACGGGGCCTGCTCACGGTTGCGCAGCCCCTCCACCGGGAGGAACACGCACTCGTCGATCTCCAGCCGCCGCAGCCGGTCGCGCACTCCGGCGCCCGCGTACTCGGAGGGCACGCGCAGCTGTTCGATCAGGGGCCGGACGCGGTCCAGGATCGCCCGGTTGCTGAGCGGCTGCTGCCTCCTCTCGCCGTCCGGCCGCAGTTCGACGGCCAGGACCCAGGTGTCGTACGCCGCTCCCGCACCGCAGAACGGGTGCTTCTCGTCGTACATGATCAGCGGCGCGTGCTGTTCCAGCCGGATGCGCCCCATCAGCCGCCGGAACCGCTCGCCCTCGGCCTTCTCCGCCGGGTCGCCGGCGGCGTCCGGGAAGCGTTCCGGGGAGAGTTCGGCGGCGAGCGCGCGGGCGAACTGGTTGCGCTGCGCGGCCACGCAGAGCCCGATGAGCACGAGGACGGCGATCCCGAACCAGGCCTGCCACACCTCGATCAGCCCGGCGCCGTCCCCGACGGACAGGAGCGCCACGTCGGTGATCTCCTGCCAGTCGGCGCTGCCGGAGCCGTAGAAGTCGTCCGGCGATCCGTACGAGGAGTCGTCGTCCGAGCCTCCGCCGAACGCGACGGCGACCATGACCCACATGAAGAAGGCGAACTGCAGGCGCCCCCACCAGCGCGCGAGGAAGGCCGCGAGCCGCCGGTACAGGGGCGGTCGCTCGGCGCGGCCCCTGATCCAGGGGGCCAGTGCGAGCAGCACGCTGGGCCACAGGAGGACGGCGAGCAGCCAGCCGCTGAGCGGCATCCCCACCACCCACAGCCCGATGACGGCCGCGGACCACAGCAGTTCCTGCCGGCGGGCCCGCAGGGCGTGCGCGAGGACCCGGGCCGCGTCGAAGCCGAGCGACGGCGCCACGATCCGCTGCTCGTCGAGATACAGCTCCTCGATGACGCGGTCCCGGTAACCGGGGTCGAGGTAGGCGCCCGCGCACAGCAGCCGGGTGGCCTCACTGGCGTACGGCGGGACGGGCGGGGGTTCCGGTGGTGCCCCCGTGCTCTGCTGGGGTTGCTGCGGTACGTAGGCGGTGCTCACGCGGATCCCCCGATGCGCGGGAAGTCCGTCGGCGACGGACGAGGTGACGGCGCATCAGCATAGGGGATGGTGACCGCCCGCATGTACGGAGCGTCAACCGGGCGTCACGTGGAACGGGCCGGTCCCCGGACCGCCGTGGCGGATCCGGGGACCGGTGCACCGGCCGGATGCCCGGTCCGGCGGTGTCGTGCTGCGGGACGTCAGATGAGGCCGAGGGCGCGGACCGCCTCGCGCTCCTCCGAGAGCTCCTTGACGGAGGCGTCGATGCGGGCGCGGGAGAACTCGTTGATCTCCAGGCCCTGGACGATCTCGTACTTCCCGTCCTTCGTGGTGACCGGGAAGGAGGAGATGATGCCCTCCGGGACGCCGTAGGAGCCGTCCGACGGGATGCCCATGGAGGCCCAGTCGCCCTCGGCGGTGCCGTTGACCCAGGTGTGGACGTGGTCGATGGCGGCGTTGGCGGCGGAGGCGGCCGACGAGGCGCCGCGGGCCTCGATGATGGCGGCGCCGCGCTTGGCGACGGTCGGGATGAAGTCCTCGGCCAGCCACTTCTCGTCGTTGACCACCTCGGCGGCGTTCTTGCCGGCGATGGTGGCGTGGAAGATGTCCGGGTACTGGGTGGCGGAGTGGTTGCCCCAGATGGTCAGGCGCTTGATGTCGGTGACCGACGTGCCCGTCTTCTTCGCGAGCTGGGTCAGCGCGCGGTTGTGGTCCAGGCGGGTCATGGCGGTGAAGCGCTCGGCCGGTACGTCCGGGGCGGCGGCCTGGGCGATCAGGGCGTTGGTGTTGGCCGGGTTGCCGACGACGAGGACCTTGATGTCGTCCGCGGCGTGGTCGTTGATGGCCTTGCCCTGCGGCTTGAAGATGCCGCCGTTGGCCTCCAGGAGGTCACCGCGCTCCATGCCCTTGGTGCGCGGGCGGGCGCCCACGAGCAGGGCGACGTTGGCGCCGTCGAAGGCGACGTTCGGGTCGTCGGTGATCTCGATGCCCCGGAGGAGCGGGAACGCGCAGTCGTCCAGCTCCATCGCGGTGCCCGCGGCGGCGTTGAGCGCCGGGGTGATCTCCAGGAGGCGGAGCTTGACCGGCACGTCCGCGCCGAGCAGCTGGCCGGAGGCGATGCGGAAGAGCAGGGCGTAACCGATCTGGCCGGCCGCGCCGGTGACGGTGACGTTCACGGGAGTGCGGGTCATGGCGTTCTCCGTATGACAGCTGGCGGTGGGGCGTCCCGGCCCCGGGTTTTTGATCGATCTCTTGGTATCAAGAGATCCATCCAGCCGTCAGGCTATCGCGCCCGCGGAGTCCGGCACGTCCGGGTCGGTGTGGCCCGGCCCACAGGACCACCGACGGGTCACCCGCCCGCACGAACGGAGAGGACCGGGGGCGGGGAACAGGGGGCCGGGGCGGCGCGAGGGGCGTGAAGAGGCGGCCGCCTGTCCGGGAGAGGGGGGACGAAGCGACCGCCGTTCGGGGATACCGTTGCCGGACTCCCGTGGGGGTACTTCTCGCGTGCCCGTGATGCCGCGGGCCATGCCTGCCGCGGACGGATTTTCTCCCGGGAGGGCCGGCCGCACGCCTGTCCGGGCGACCCTGTCCTCCGTGCGACCTTCCACGCCGTACGGGCTCCGTACGGCGCTCTCCGCCGTGCGGCCCTTCTCCCCCGTACGGCTCTCCTGCCCGTACTGCCCTCTCCCCCGTGCGGCCACCGCCTGTCGGCTACTCCGTGCAGCCCTTCTGGCCCGACGCCAGCGTCACGCACGCCTTGGCCTCGGTCTCGGACTTCACGGCCACCATCGGGGTGTACGCGACGGTGTCGCCGGCCTCGGTGACCGTGCCCGTCTGCGGGGCACTGCCGCCCGCGCTGACCTGGACCTCGTCGCCCTGCACGGCCTGGGTGACGCGGGCCCACGCGGCGCCGCAGGTCTTGCTGTAGCGGACCTCGACGGCGGAGGTGCCGACGGTGGCGGTCGCGGCGGTGGTCACCAGGTCGCCGCCGCAGCCCATGATCTCCGGGTCCTTGCCGGTGCAGGCGTCGCCGCTGCACTTCACGCCCGGCGGCAGCTGGGTGTCGGCGCTCACGGTGGGCGACGGGGAGGGCTTGGCGCTCTCGTTCTCCGTGTCACCGCCGTCGTTCAGCAGGAAGAAGGCGCCGGCGATCACGACGAGCACGCCGACGACGCCCGCGACGAACGTCGTCATCCGCTTGCCGCCCGCCCCGGAGGACCGGCCGTCCCCTGAACCGGAGCCGTCGCGCGGTGGCTCACCGTACGAACCGGAGGCCCCGGCGGGACCGAAGGGCGCGGAGGGAACCGACGGTCCGGGGCCGTTCGGTGCGGCGGCGGCCGGCATCGCCGTGGTCCGGGCGGTTTCGCCGGTACCGGTCGGCGCCGTGCGGTCACCCGTCGGCGCCGGTCCGCGGTACCCGGCGACGCCCCACGAGTTCCCGTCGGCCGTGCGGCCGGACGAGGGGACCGGGGGTGCGCCGGGCGCACCGCCGCCCATGACCGTGCCGAGGGCGGCGTCGGGGCTCTCGGCGGCGGTCGGCTGCGCGGGGACCGACGGCGGCAGCGTGGGCGCCACACCGGCCGGCCCGGCGATGCCGGGTCGGGCCGTCGTACCGCCGCCGTTCCGGCCGGTCCGGCTCCCCCTGCCGCTCCTGCTTCCGCTGCCCGACTTGGCCGCGGACGCTCCCAGCTCGCCGAGCGCGGCGCGCGCCTGGGAGATCCGGATGGCCTCCATGGTCATGTCGTGGCGCATCTCCGAGCGGCTCCAGGCACGCTCGGCCAGCTCCCACATGGTGGTCAGGTGAACGGGGTTGGTCCCCGTCACCTCGGCCAGGGCCACGATGGCGCCCTTCGGCGCCAGCAGCCGGCCGTTCAGATAACGCTCCCAGGACGTCTTGCTGTAGCCGGTCGCGTCGGCCACCGACGCGATGCCCAGCTCGCTGCGGTCCACAAGTCGGCGCAACTGGCTGGTGAACTCTCTGATCTGCGGATCGAGTTCCTCCGGCAAGGCCTTCCAACGAGGCATTGCTTCCCCCTCTTCCCCCCGGTGACGTGCTGTTCGTTCCCCCGCTCGGCCCTCGCGCGGCGTCCCACACGGAGTCCCGTTCTGGCTACCCACAGGGATGCGCCCGGTCAGGATCTCAGTTCCCGGGGTGGGGGCGCACAGGAGCACAGGGGTCGCGAACGAGCACCGTCGCACGCCCGTCGACCCGTGGTCCAGTGTCCCACCGGCATTCCCATGCCCTGAACCGAACCCCTGACGGTAACGCTGTCCTCGAACGACTTCGCGGCAAATCCCGGAACTTGTCAATACTTCGACGCACGGTGCGCGCTCGGGCGTTCACGCGCGGCACGGATGTCACATCTCTCACAGCTCGCGTAGCGGAGTAGCGGAACGGTCACTTCCGTGCCACAGCACCCTGACAGGCGTTGAACAGGGCGTTCCACGTGCAGGAGGGTTGGTTCCGGCGACGGCCCGCCCTTCCACGGGGGTGAGGACGGGCCGTCGCCGGCGCACCCTGAAGAGCGCCGGCTCGCCGTGCGGCGCTACCTCACCGTGAAGTGCAGGGCGTCCTTCAGGAACGGGATCTCCAGCACCGGGTCCGGCTGCGCCATCAACGCCAGCAGGACGATGGAGAGGCCCAGGACCCCGTAGGTGGCGATGTCCGTGAAGCGCGAGCGCACGGCGAGCATGCCGACGTCGGGCAGCGCCCAGCGCAGCGCGGCACCGACCAGCAGGGCGGCACCGACCAGCAGCGTCCCGGAGCGGAACACGTCCATCGCGGTCAGCAGCAGGCCGGTTCCGACCAGGCCGACCACGAGGAGGATCGGCCACTGCCGGGCGGGCGCCGGGGCGTCGCCGGTCGCGGCCCGGCCGCCGCCCTCGGGTCGCGCGGTGTCACGGGTGAAGAGCGGGAAGCGTCGCGTGATCCGCCGCGGTCTGCCCGTGGCGTCGGGCGCGCTGACGGGATCCCGGACGGTGAGGTCCCCTGGGCCCCCCGGGTCCCCCGAGCCCTCCGGGCGTTCGGCGTCGGTGTCCTCAGCCGGCACTGCGCTCCGCCGCCTCCACCACGTTGACGAGCAGCTGGGCCCGGGTCATGGGGCCGACGCCGCCGGGGTTCGGCGAGATCCAGGCGGCGACCTCGGCCACGCCGGGGTGGACGTCGCCCATGATCCTGCCCTCGGCGTTGCGCGAGACGCCGACGTCGAGGACGGCCGCGCCCGGCTTGACGTCCTCGGGCCGGACCAAGTGCGGGGAGCCGGCCGCGGCGACGATGATGTCGGCGCGCTTGAGGTGGGCGGACAGGTCCCGGGTGCCGGTGTGGCACTGGGTCACGGTGGCGTTCTCGCTGCGCCGGGTGAGCAGCAGCGGCATCGGGCGGCCGATGGTGACACCGCGGCCGACGACCACGACCTCGGCGCCCTTGATCTCCACGCCGTAGCGGCGCAGCAGGGTGAGGATGCCGTTGGGGGTGCAGGGCAGCGGCGCCGGCTCGTTCAGGACGAGGCGGCCGAGGTTCATCGGGTGCAGGCCGTCCGCGTCCTTGTCCGGGTCCATCAGTTCCAGGATGCGGTTCTCGTCGATGCCCTTGGGCAGCGGAAGCTGGACGATGTAGCCGGTGCAGGCGGGGTCGTCGTTCAGTTCACGGACGACCGCCTCGATCTCCTCCTGGGTCGCCGTGCCCGGCAGTTCGCGCTGGATGGAGGCGATGCCGACCTGCGCGCAGTCGCGGTGCTTGCCGGCGACGTACTTCTGGCTGCCGGGGTCGTCGCCGACCAGGACGGTGCCGAGGCCGGGCGTGACGCCCTTCTCCTTCAGCGCCGCCACGCGGGCGGTCAGTTCGGACTTGATCGCGGCTGCGGTGGCCTTGCCATCGAGAATCTGGGCGGTCATGCCCCCCATCCTCGCGGATGACGGGCCCCCGGTTCCAATCCGGCCGGCATGCGGGCAGCCACGGCAGCCACCCGTCACCTCCCGGAGCTCCGACGGAACACCGCCAGAGCACCGCGGGCCCCTCCCGGGAGGGGCCCCGGAGCACCCCCGGGAGCGCTGCGCTGCCGGAGCACTGCCGCGCCGCCACCGGAGCACCCGGAGCGATGTCCGGGCTCTTCAGAACATGTCCCACCATGCCTCATCATGATCGACGTGGTTGCACTTGCACAACACCTCGCGACCGGGCTGGACAAGCAGGAGACCGGTCGAGAACGATTGGGCGCACAGTGCCGCGGGGCCGTACCGGGGGGACGAACCGCTTCGACGAACCTCCTCCTCCGAGTCGAGCCGCGCGTCGTCCCCGCACTTGACAGCGACGGAGGAAGTCCCGCCATGAGTTTCGGCGACCCGAACAACCCCTACGGTGCGCCGCAGGGCCAGCAGCCCGGCTACGGCCATCCCCAGCAGCCGCCCCAGGGCCAGCCCGGCTACGGCTACCCCGGCCAGCAGCCCCCGGGTCAGCCCGGCTACGGCTACCCGGCGGCGCCGCCCGTGCAGCAGCCCTACGGCGGCGCCCCCACCTCGATGCCGGGCACCGTCAGTGCCGCCCGCGTCATGCTGTGGGTGATGGTCGGTTTCCAGGTCCTCGGCACCGCCCTGTTCGCCATCTCCGCGGCGGCCGTCGACCAGGCCAAGGACGACCCCGCCTTCGAGGAACTGGCCGACTACTCGTCCGGCGTGCTGTGGGCCTTCGCCGCACTCGCGCTGGTCTGGGGCGTCTGGGCGTCCGTCCTGGCCGCGAAGTTCAGCTCCGGCGGCAACGGCCTGCGCGTCACCGCGCTGGTCTTCGGCATCCTCACCGCGATCATCGCCGTCTACCCGTTCACCCTGTTCGGCATCTTCCACCTGGTGTTCGGCATCCTGATCGCCGTGTTCGCCGGCAACCGCAACGGCGCCGCCTGGTTCCAGCGTCCTCGTTACTGAAGCCGCCGCCGAAGCCCCCGCGACAGCGCGGAGCGCTGTCGCGCCCATCACCCCACAGGGCCGTGTCTCACCCGTACGAGGGAGACACGGCCCTGGTGCGTCGCAATAGTCTGACGTGGTAGCCGTCAGGCACGGGGAGACGCACCTTGTACAGCATCATCGTGGTACCTCCGCCGACCACGGAGGACGAACGCACCCGCACCCAGATCCGCCTCGCCCCCGGTGAGCGCCTCGTCTTCGGGCGGTCCGTGCCCGAGGGCGGCCTGCTGATCGGGCACGACGGAGTGTCCCGCAGAGCCGGTGAGATCGCCGCCCACGGCACCTTCTGGACCGTGAGCAACCTGTCCGCCCACCAGACCTACGTGGTGGAGAACCCGGAGGGCGCCGGCGAGCACATCAAGGTGGCGCCGGGCCGGCTGGACGCCCCGGTGCCGTTCGAGTTCTCGCGGATCGTGCTGCCCGCCGCCGGCGACCTGCTGCCGGTCGAGGTGTGGGCGCCGCGCCACGACTATCTGCGCGCCGAGGCCGACAGCGACGGCGAGCCGACCGCCCCGGCCTTCTCCGTCGACCGCACCAAGCGGTACTTCGCCGTCCTGGCCGCCCTGTGCGAGCCACGGCTGCGCGGGGCGCCGCACGCGCCGCTGCCGACCGTCGAACAGGTCGTCGAGCGGCTGCGGCCCGGCTGGCCGGCCGCGTCGCGCACGTCCGTCCAGTGGAACATCGACTACCTGGCGGTGAAGCTGCGGCTGAAGCCGGGCCCGGAGACCGCGGAGGCGGGCGCCCGGCTCAACGGCAAGAAGGAGTCCCTGGTCTCCATGGCGCTCCGCTTCGACCTCGTACGGGAGGACGACCTCGTGGTCCTCACGGCACCGCCGCGCCAGGTCTCCCGGTGACCGAGCCGTACGCCGTCACCGTCCCCAAGGGCTACCGGGTCGGTGTCTGGGAGGTGCGGGCGCCGATCGCGACGGGTGCCTTCGGCAGCGTGTACGAGGCCCGCCGCGTCGGCGACGGCGACGGCGGTCTGCCCCAGACGGCCGCCCTGAAGTTCCTGCCCACCGGTACGGGCACGCCCCGCCAGCTGTCCCACCTGCGTGAACTCGTCGAGCGTGAGGTCGAGTTGCACCGCAGGCTGCGGCGGCCCCGACTGGTGCGGATGTACGAGACCCTCGTCGTCGACGACCCGGCCCGGCCCGCTCTCGACGGCGCCACCGTCCTCGTACTGGAGAAGGCGGAGGGCTCGCTGTCCGCCCTGCTGTCCGCGTCGCCACGCCCGGCCGCCGGGCCCGCGCTGCTCGGGCAGGTCTGCGAGGGCCTGGCCCAGCTGCACCGGGCCGGGTGGGTGCACGGGGACCTGAAACCGGCCAACGTGCTGCTGATGAGGGACGGTTCGGCCCGGCTCGCCGACTTCAACATGGCGGCCGAGCTCGAAGGCACGCACGCCTACACCCCCGCCTTCTCCACACCGGACTACACCCCGCCCGAACTCCTCTGGTCCGAGATCGGCGAACGCGGCCGCCGCATCCGCCCCTCCGCCGACGTCTGGGCCTTCGGCGTCCTCGCCCACCTCGTGCTCACCGGGTCCTTCCCGCTGCCCGGCGGCACCCCGACGGCCCGCCGCGACGCCGGGGCCGCCTACGCGCGCGGCACCGAGGAACTGCGGCTGTCGCCCGCACTGCCCGAGGCGTGGCGGGAGACCGTACGCGCCTGCCTGACCCGTACGCACGCCGAACGCATCGGCACGGACGCCCTGTCACGACGGGTGGCGGCGGCCACGGGCGGTACGGGCGGCCGGTCCGTCCTGGCGCGCCGTCCGCTCCGCCGGCGCACGGCGCTCGCCGCGGCGGCCACCGCCCTGGCCGCCGCCGTGGCCGCCGCCGCGCTCGGCTACGGCATCGCCGCCCGGAGCGGCGACGGCCCCGGACCCGGCGCCCGGGGCTCCGGGGGCGGCACCACGACCGTCTCCGCCGCCTCCTACGGCGCCGCCGAACTGCGCACCGACCGGGGCGTGCCGCCCGCCTACCGCCTGCTGATCGTCGAAACGGCACGCGACTGCGGCCGCGAGGACGTCAGCCCGCCCCTGATCGCGGCCATACTGAAGGTGGAGAGCGACTTCGACCCGGACCTCGCCGACCCCGTCAACGACGAGTACGGCATCGCCCGCTGGACCCCGGCCGTCCTGCGCTGGTGGATGAACGAGGACGGCACACCCGCCGACTCCGTCCCCGAGCCCCCGTTCCCACCGGCCGAGTCCATCCCCGCGATGGGCCGCTACCTGTGCTGGATCACGCCCCGTCTCGGCACCGGCCTGCCCGGCGACCGCCGGGTCCTGATCGCCGTCGCCTACCGGACGTCGTACGACAAGGTGAACGACGCGGGCGGGGTTCCCCCGAAGAACCGCGCCTACGCCGACCGCGTCGCTCACTACCTCAAGGAGTACACGCCGCCCGGGCGGAAGTGACCCTGAGAGGTACGAGGTACCGCGCCGCGGGCGCCCCGGGCACGCTGTGAGCACACCGCTTCAGCGGTACGACTCCGACGTTCATGGGGGAACAACAGTGAACATCATCAAGCCCGCCGCGCTGCTCCTCGCGGCCTCGGCCCTCGTCGCCGGTTCCACGGTCGCGGCCACCGCCGCCGACCCGGCCGGCACCCGGGTGACCGCCCTCCAGCAGGCGGCCGACAGGGTGCTGGCCGACAAGCCCAAGCCCCTGCACGTGTCCGCCGACGCGGTCGAGTACGAGGGACTGACCGTCACCGAGGCGCCCAAGACCAAGGCCGCCAAGGACCTGGCCTGCGACTACGGCCACCTGTGCATGATCGTCAAGGGCACCAAGTTCGACTTCTACAAGTGCCAGACGTGGAACGTCACGAACTGGACCGGCAACGGGCCGTTCACCAACAACCAGACACCGGGCACGGTCGCCAAGTTCTTCAACAAGGACGGCAGCGTCCGCTGGACGTCGACGGCCTACCAGGCCGGCACGGCCACCTGGGACCCGATCTGGTCCCTGCGCCCCTGCTGACGGTCCGCCCGAACGGGCATGGCCTCCGGTCCCCTCAGGGGCGGCCGGGGGCCATGCCCGTTCACGACGGGGTGCCCCGGATCACCGGGGGGCTTCACCGCGCACCGCACCTTCCGGATGCCCCGCGGTCCCCGAGGGCCCCGTGCGGGTCCGCTGCGGTTTCCACGGGGAACCGTACCGAGGCGGCTTCCGGGCCGTCGTCCGGACGCGCGAACGGGTTGATCGGTGCCGGCCGCGATGGCCGGCACCGATCCCGTCCCTGTTCACCGCGGCCGTCCCCGGGCCGGGGGGCACGCCTCGTTCGGGCGTTCCTGCTCCGCGTTCGCGCCTGCCCCCGGCGTAGGGCGTACCCCCGCGTACGGGCGTACCCCGGTCGGATCTCAGTGGAAGAAGTGCCGCGTCCCCGTGAAGTACATCGTCACGCCGGCCTTCTCGGCCGCCTCGACGACCAGTTCGTCGCGGACCGAGCCGCCCGGCTGGACCACGGCCTTCACCCCGGCCGCGGTGAGGATCTCCAGGCCGTCCGGGAAGGGGAAGAAGGCGTCGGAGGCGGCGTACGCGCCCTGCGCGCGCTCGGCGCCCGCCCGCTCCACCGCGAGCTTCGCGGAGTCGACGCGGTTCACCTGGCCCATGCCGACGCCGACGGAGGCGCCGTCCTTGGCGAGGAGGATCGCGTTGGACTTGACGGCCCGGCACGCCTTCCAGGCGAAGGCCAGGTCGGCCAGGTCGGCCGGGGAGAGGGCCTCGCCGGTGGCGAGCGTCCAGGTGGCGGGGTCGTCGCCCTCGGCCTGGAGGCGGTCGGTGACCTGGAGGAGGGCGCCGCCGTCGACGGGCTTGACCTCGACCCGGGCGGCGGGGGCCTCGGGGGCGCGCAGCACGCGGATGTTCTTCTTCTTGGTGAGGGCTTCGAGGGCGCCGTCCTCGTAGTCCGGCGCGACGATGACCTCGGTGAAGATCTCGGCGACCTGCTCGGCCATCTCCTTGGAGACCGGGCGGTTGACCGCGATCACGCCGCCGAACGCGGACAGCGGGTCGCAGGCGTGCGCCTTGCGGTGGGCCTCGGCGACGTCCGCTCCGACCGCGATGCCGCAGGGGTTGGCGTGCTTGATGATCGCGACGCAGGGCTCGTCGTGGTCGTACGCGGCACGGCGGGCGGCGTCCGTGTCGGTGTAGTTGTTGTACGACATCTCCTTGCCGTGCAGCTGCTCGGCCCGCGCGAGGCCGCCGCCCTCGGGGGAGGTGTAGAGCGCGGCGGGCTGGTGCGGGTTCTCGCCGTAGCGCAGGGTGTGGGCGCGCTCGTACGTGGCGCCCAGGAAGTCGGGGAACCGGGAGTCGTCCACGGGGGCGTACTCGGAGGCGAACCAGGAGGCGACGGCCACGTCGTACGCGGCGGTGTGCTGGAACGCCTCGGCAGCCAGGCGCTTGCGGGCGGCGAGGTCGAAGCCGCCGTCCCGCACGGCGGAGAGCACGTCGGCGTACCGCGACGGGCTGGTGACGACCGCGACCGAGGGGTGGTTCTTGGCGGCGGCGCGGACCATCGACGGGCCGCCGATGTCGATCTGCTCGACGCACTCGTCGGGGGTGGCGCCCGAGGCGACGGTCTCGCGGAACGGGTAGAGGTTGACCACGACCAGGTCGAACGGCTCCACGCCCAGCTCGCCGAGCTGCTGCCGGTGGCTGTCCAGGCGCAGGTCGGCGAGGATGCCAGCGTGCACCTTCGGGTGCAGGGTCTTGACGCGGCCGTCCAGGCACTCGGGGAAGCCGGTGAGCTCCTCGACCTTGGTGACGGGGACGCCGGCGGCGGAGATGCGGCCGGCCGTGGACCCGGTGGAGACGAGCTCGACGCCCGCCTCGTGGAGCCCGCGGGCGAGCTCCTCCAGCCCGGTCTTGTCGTAGACGCTGACGAGCGCGCGACGGATGGCCCGCTTGTTGCTCTCGGCGGTGGCGGTCACTGGATAACTACCTTTCGTCCCTCAATGCGATAGCCGTTGCGGGCGAGCCGCCCCACGACATCGACGAGCAGCCTTCGCTCGACTTCCTTGATGCGCTCGTGCAGAGCGCTCTCGTCGTCCTCGTCCCGGACCTCCACCACGCCCTGCGCGATGATCGGCCCGGTGTCGACGCCGTCGTCGACGAAGTGGACGGTGCATCCGGTGACCCTGGCGCCGTACGCGAGCGCGTCCCGCACACCGTGGGCCCCCGGGAAGCTGGGGAGGAGCGCGGGGTGGGTGTTGACGAACCGCCCCCCGAAGCGGGCCAGGAACTCCTTGCCCACGATCCTCATGAACCCGGCCGAGACGACGAGGTCCGGCTCGTGGGCGGCGACGGCCTCGGCGAGCGCCGCGTCCCACTCCTCCCGGCTCCCGTAGTCCTTGACCTTTCGTACGAAGGTCGGCAGCCCGGCGCGTTCCGCGCGCGCGAGCCCTTCGATCCCGTCGCGGTCGGCGCCGACGGCGACGATCTCGGCTCCGTAGGCCTCGACGCCGGTGGCGGCGATCCCGTCGAGCAGTGCCTGCAGGTTGGTGCCGGATCCGGAGACCAGTACGACAAGGCGCTTGGCTCGCTGGGCCACGGGCTTGGCAGCCACGGTGGGGGCCTTTCTCGGGGGAGCGGTCGGGGTGCGGGGTCGGTTCGGCACGGCCGCCGTTCCCACGGCTTTCGACTCGGTACGACCGTCGGTTACCCGACCGTACGGTGTGTACGTTGTCCGTTTGTGCGGTCGTACGAATGCTTCACGCCCCCGGATACGGGGAAGTCTACGAAGCGGCCGACCGTCAGCAACGATACCGGCACACCGGACGGCCCCCTCGGGACGGGGGCGTGGCCGGAAGGTAGCGTCTGCGTGGAGCCGGACCGGGAACGCGACCCGCGCGTCACGCGTTCACCAGTCGTGCCGACCGGTTCGCACGTTCCACCAGTTCGCCCGTTCCTTATCGCCAAGGGGAAGACGCTCAGTTGATGCCGGACCGCAGCCTGCGACTGCTCACGCTCCCCCAGCAGTCGGCGCAGCCAGGGGGACGCAGCACCGTGTTGCTGCGGGAGCGCCCCTCCTCGCCGCCCGACACCCCGCCGGACGGGACCGCCAGCGGCGAGCGGGACGGCGCCACCGACAGGGACAACCCGTTCGCACCGCCCCCTGAGGGCACGCCGGACCGCCCCTGGCAGCCCCGGCACCCGTCGGGCGACGGCGGCGACGCCCAGGGGGACGGCGGACGTTCGCCCTGGGGCCGCCAGTGGAGCGACCGGCAGCCCGGCCGCTCCTCCGGCGGCTTCGGCGAGCGACCCGGCGCTTCCGGTTCCGGCCCCGAGGGTCCGGGCGGCGGCACGGGCCCGCGCTGGGACCCGACGGACCCCACCCAGCGGCGTGCCCGCTATGCCCTGCTGAGCGGCATGTGGGCCCTCTTCTTCGCGCTCTTCACATGGCCGTACGTGGCCCTGCTGCTCGGCGCCCTGGCCCTGTACTGGGGCATCAGCGCGCTGCGCGCCAAGCCCCGCGCCGCCGCCGACCCGGACACCCCGGCCCCGCCCGCCGCGCAGACCGGCCGCCCGCAGCGAACCGCCGCGATCAGCGGCCTGGTCACGTCCTCCCTGGCCCTCGTCCTGGTCGCCGCGTCCTTCAGCGCCCAACTGGTCTACAGCGACTACTACACCTGCCGGAACGACGCCCTGACCAACGAGGCGAAGCAGTCCTGCGAGACCCACCTCCCGGAGCAGCTCCGGGACCTGCTGGGCACGGACGACTGACACCTGGCCGTCTCTCGACACCGGCCACGGCACGTGCAGCCCGCCCGGCTGCCGGGGACGGGACCGTCCGGGCCGAAGCGGGGATCCGGGGGCGGCAGCCCCCGGGGCGGTGCGAGGGGGCGGTGCGAGGGGCGGTGCGAGGGGTCATCACCGCCCTCCCGTCACCACCATCGCCCCCGCCACCCCCGCCCGCTGCCGGTGCCGCCCCGCCGCCACCGCCTCACCGAGGGCAACGGCATCCGCTTCCACCGACGTCCAAGGCCGTCAGCCGCCTCTCCGCCCTGCGTCACCGACTCCGGCTGAGGCGCCGGCGTCTCAGCGGCGACGCTCCACTTCTGGACGGGCCACACCCGCGCCGCCACCGCCACGGGCACCGCCACCACCCCGACCCACGCCAGCGTCGCGCCCCCGGCCTGCCACCACACCGGCCCGAACCGGGCCAGGGAGGCACCACCGAGCGGCCCGCCCGCCAGTGCGGCCAGCAGGGCGACGAGGACCGCGCACAGAACGGCGGCCAGTAGGGCGGCGACAACGGTCCGCCACCACGACCACGTCCCGGCGGCCTCGCCTCCTGCCGGCACCGTCTCCGGCCCCGCGCCCGCCGTACCCACCGCGCCCGCCGTACCCACCGCGCCAGCCGTACCCACCGCACCCACCGCACCCGCCGTCGCCGCCCGCGCCGTGCACCACCCCACCACGGCCCCCGCCGCCAGCGGCACCACCCCGGCCATCCAGTGCAGCGGTGTGCCCGGACCCGCGTCCGGCACCGCCGCCAGCAGCGGAAACGGCGGCAGCAACGGTGCGGGAGCGGAGGAGAGGGGGTCCACGACGTGACCGGTGCCGAGCAGGAAACCGGGCCCGAGGGCGTAGGCCGCCGCCCACACCGCCGCGTTCGGCACCAGCGTCAGACAGAGCAGCAGCAGGGTGAAATGGCCCGCCCACCCCTCGGTCAGCTGCAGGAACGCGTCCCGGGCTGCTACTGCGTGCCACACCAGCGACATCGCGAGCAGCAGCGCCCCGCCGCCGACGAGGACCGCCACCCCGGCGCCCGCGGCGCGCGTCGCGGCGCCCAGGCGCGCGTCCGGCTCCACCACCAGTTCCCGAAGGTTCCGGGGCAGCACGCGCAGTGCGCGCCCCACCGGTCCGCCCGGACGGCCGAACGCCGTCCACATACCCGCGCCGGCCGCGCCCATCGTCACCAGCGGCAGCCACACCACCGCCCCCCAGGAGGGCCGCAGCGCGCCGCCCGCCGCGTACAGGCCGACCGGCGCGGCGACAGCGAGGTAACCGAGAACGACCCCGGCCCAGGCGTTGCGCGCGGAGACGGGCGGCGGTCCGGTGTCCGGGAGGGCCCCGCCCCCGCCCACGAGCGCACCGAATCCCCCCTTCGCTCCCGCGCCCGCGCCCACCGCCAGACCAACGTCGTCCCCGGGGTCCGTGGCGTCCCGGGCCGCCCGATGCAGCAGCCACACCGGCAGCAGGAGCAGCAGCAGCGGAGTGACGCCCACGGGCGCGGACCCGCCGGAGAGCGTGTCGGCACGGACCAGTTCGGCTCCGTGGGCCAGCACCCACAGTGCCGCGGCGACGTGCAGGGCTCCGCCGGGCCCGCTGTCGGGGTACGGCGAACTGACCCACAGCACCATCACGAGCACGGCGCACGCCGCCAGCCCCAGTCCCGCCGCGACCACGCCGCCCAGGAAGCCGGCGGCCAGCCCGGGAGACCGGTCGCGCCAGCGGGCGCGCAGCAGAGACAGCGGGGCTCGGTGAGCGGTCGTCTGGATCACGCCCGTCATGGTCCCAACGACACGCGCTTTCCCGACGTAACACGCGAAGGCCCGTTGTGTCGCTCAATATATGTTTATGTACTTTTTCGTACGAAGGGGTGTCCTGTGACACGGAGCCCTGCGCCCCCGCTCCCTCCTCCCAAGGCACGCCGACGCCTGCGTGAGACCGCCGCCCTGACGCAGGCTCAGGTCGCGGAGCGGGTGGGTGTCACCCGTGAGACGGTCCGTGCGTGGGAGAGCGGCCGCACGACTCCGCGCGGCCGGAAACGGGAGGCGTACGCGAAGCTGCTGAACGCCCTGGCCGCGGAGGCGGCGGCGCGGCAGACCGAACCGGCACCCACCTCCGAACCGGAACCGGTGCCCGTCGTCGTGGCCGTCCGTGGGGGATCGGCGAACGCCTCCGCCTCCGAGAAGGCCACCGACAGCCTCGTACTCCCCGCGAAGCCACTGGTGGCGCGGGCACACGGATCGGAAACGGAACAAGAGCAGGAGCAGGAGCAAGGGCAAGGGCAAGAGCGGGGACCGAAGCCGGAGCCGAAGCCGGAAACTGGGCCTGGGCCTGGGTCCGAAGAGCAGCCAGAACCGGAATCGCAGCCCGTGCCGGCGCCCGGTCCGATCGCGTTGACCCCCGCTCAGGCCTTCGACGCGCTGTACGAGTTCGGCGCCCCCTCGCTCGTACGGCAGACCTTTCTGCTGACCGGCCGCCGCGAGCTGGCGCGCCAGTCGGTGGAGCGTGCCTTCCAGGTCGCCTGGGAGCGCTGGCCCGAAGTGGCCCGCGACCGAGACCCGGTGGGCTGGGTGCGGGCGACGGCGTACGAGTACGCGCTCTCGCCCTGGCACCGGTTCCGGCTGCGCCACCGGCACCCGGAGCCGCCGCCCGCCGACCCCTCCGACCGCACCCTGCTGAACAGCCTTCTCAGACTCCCCCCGCCGCACCGCCGCACGCTCATGCTGTACGACGGTGTGGGTCTGGGCCTGCCGGAGACGGCCGCGGAGACGGAGGCGAGTACCCCGGCGGCGGCGAACCGGCTGCTGCGCGCCCGCGAGGCCCTCGCCGACCGGCTGCCGGAGCTGGCCGACCCGCAGGTGCTGCACCGGCGGCTGGCCGAGCTGGCGGCGACCGAGCGGCTGCGGGCGGCCAGACCGCCGACGGTGCGGATGGGCAGCGAACGCCGGGCGCGGTTCCGGACCCGGGCCGCGATCGCCTTCACGGTCGCCCTGATCGGGAGCACCGCGCTGACCCTGCGCACCGCGCCCACGCAGTACGAGCCGCCCGTGTCCCCGGGCGTAACCGTGCGCGGGGTGCCTCCGCGGGTGGCGCCGGGGGCGTTGTCGGACGAACA
Organism: Streptomyces sp. WG5; assembly: GCF_049974565.1. Taxonomy (NCBI): domain Bacteria; kingdom Bacillati; phylum Actinomycetota; class Actinomycetes; order Kitasatosporales; family Streptomycetaceae; genus Streptomyces; species Streptomyces sp. WG5. The sequence continues at coordinate 171,737 of NZ_JBNGGC010000010.1, forward strand.
GGTGGAGCTGCGGCAGAAGCTGCGGGACCAGTGGCAGGACGGGCCGGAGCGGCTGACGCCCCGGCTCGAATGACGGCGCCGCCCCCGACTCGGACGGCTACGCCACCCTGGGCCGGACGACTACGCCGTCCGGGCCCGGACGGCTGTGCCGCCTGGGTGGTCCGGCTGCACCGCCTGGGCGGGACGGCTGTGCCGACCGGGCCCGGATGACGCGCCGTACGCCGAGTGGCCCGCCCCGTGAGAGGGGCGGGCCACTCGGCGCGGGAGGACGGCGGTCGGCCGTCCGGACTGTGCTCAGCCGGCGAGGATGGCCCGGGCGAGCTTCGCCGTCTCGGTCGGCGTCTTGCCGACCTTGACGCCGGCGGCCTCCAGGGCCTCCTTCTTCGCCTGGGCGGTGCCGGACGAACCGGAGACGATGGCACCGGCGTGGCCCATGGTCTTGCCCTCGGGCGCGGTGAAGCCCGCGACGTAGCCGACGACCGGCTTGGTCACGTTCTTCGAGATGAACTCCGCCGCACGCTCCTCGGCGTCGCCGCCGATCTCGCCGATCATGACGATCAGGTCGGTCTCGGGGTCGGCCTCGAACGCGGCGAGCGCGTCGATGTGCGTGGTGCCGATGATCGGGTCGCCACCGATGCCGACGGCGGTCGAGAAGCCGATGTCACGCAGCTCGTACATCATCTGGTACGTCAGCGTGCCGGACTTCGAGACCAGGCCGATGCGGCCCGGCTTGGTGATGTCGCCCGGAATGATGCCGACGTTGGACTGGCCCGGCGTGATGATGCCGGGGCAGTTCGGGCCGATGATCCGGGTCTTGTTGCCCTTCTTGCCGGCGTACGACCAGAAGGCGGCCGAGTCGTGCACGGCGATGCCCTCGGTGATCACGACGGCCAGCGGGATCTCGGCGTCGATGGCCTCGACGACCGCGTCCTTCGTGAACTTCTCCGGCACGAAGATGACGGAGACGTTGGCGCCGGTCTTCTCGATGGCCTCCTTGACGGTGCCGAAGACCGGTACCTCGTTGCCGTCGAAGTCCACGGACTGACCCGCCTTGCGCGGGTTGACGCCGCCCACGACGTTGGTGCCGTCGCCGAGCATGAGCTTGGTGTGCTTCATGCCGGTGGCGCCGGTCATGCCCTGGACGATGACCTTGCTGTCCTTGTTGAGCCAGATAGCCATGGTGTGTTGGTGTCCTCGTCCTGAGTGCTTACTTGGCGGCGTGGGCCAGCTCGGCGGCCTTGTCGGCCGCGCCGTCCATGGTGTCGACGCGCTGGACCAGCGGGTGGTTGGCGTCGGTGAGGATCTTGCGGCCCAGCTCGGCGTTGTTGCCGTCGAGGCGGACGACGAGCGGCTTCTCGACCTTCTCGCCGCGGTCCTCGAGGAGCTTCAGCGCCTGGACGATGCCGTTGGCGACCTCGTCGCAGGCGGTGATGCCGCCGAACACGTTGACGAACACGGAGCGGACGTCCGGGTCGCCGAGGATGATCTCCAGGCCGTTCGCCATGACCTGGGCGGAGGCACCGCCACCGATGTCCAGGAAGTTGGCGGGCTTGACGTTGCCGTGCTTCTCACCGGCGTACGCGACGACGTCGAGGGTGCTCATGACGAGACCCGCGCCGTTGCCGATGATGCCGACCTCGCCGTCGAGCTTGACGTAGTTGAGGTTCTTCTCCTTGGCGGCGGCCTCGAGCGGGTTGGCCGCGGCCTTGTCGTGGAGGGCCTCGAAGTCCGGGTGACGGAACTCGGCGTTGTCGTCCAGCGACACCTTGCCGTCGAGGGCGATGACGTCGCCGGAGACGACCTTGGCCAGCGGGTTGACCTCGACCAGGAGGGCGTCCTCCTTGATGAAGGTGTCCCACAGCTTGACCAGGATGTCGGCGACCTTGTCGGCGACCTCGGCCGGGAACTTCGCGGCCTCGACGATCTCGCGCGCCTTCTCCGGCGTCACGCCGTCGATCGCGTCGATCGGCGTCTTGGCGACGGCCTCCGGACGGGTGGCCGCCACCTCCTCGATCTCCATGCCGCCCTCGACGGAGGCGATGGAGAGGAAGGTGCGGTTGGCACGGTCGAGGAGGAAGGAGACGTAGTACTCCTCGACGATCTCCGGGGCGGTTTCGGCGATCATCACCTTGTGGACCGTGTGGCCCTTGATGTCCATGCCGAGGATGTCCGTCGCCCGGGCGACGGCCTCGTCCGCGGAGGCGGCCAGCTTCACGCCACCGGCCTTGCCACGACCACCGACCTTCACCTGCGCCTTGACGACGGACTTGCCGCCCAGACGCTCGGTGATCTCGCGCGCCGCCTCAGGCGTGTCGATGACTTCACCGGCCAGCACCGGTACATCGTGCTTGGCGAAGAGGTCCCTCGCCTGGTACTCGAACAGGTCCACGCGCTTCCGTCCCTATCAGTGATCTCGCGGTTCGTTGGATGCGTGGGCGTGCCGCGAGGGCAACGTGACGTCCGCTGTGTCACAAGGGGAGCGCACACGGTGACCGAGCGCGCGGCATGTCCGTCTCGCAGGTTATCGCCGGTTGCGGGGGGTCTCTAAATCGTAGGTCACACCTGAGCGGTGATGCCTGTCACATGATGCCGTGCTCACTGGCACGGGGTGCCGGGTGTGAGGGGGTCTGCAGGGGGGCGGGCGAGCGCCGCTCAGGCGGGCTCGGTGGGCCTTGCGGGGCTCGGGCGCGGGGCTGGGGCGCGGGGCTGGCGCGCGGTGCTGGGGCGCGGGGCTCGGGCGCTCGGTGGCTCGGTGGCTCGGTGGCCTCGGAGGCTCGGAGGCCTCGACCGGCTTTCGCCGGGCCGTGGGAGAGGCCTCACCGGGCTGGGGTTGGCCCGGTGAGGCCCGTCGGGCTCCCCGGAGGCGCACAGGTGCGGTCCTGGGGAGCGGGCCTGCTGATACCCACCCCAATGGGAACCAGCAGGCCCCGACCGCGGGGGTTTCGGCCACACGGAGGCCGACGGCTTTCGGCCGTCCGGGACCTGCCGCCCCGCGGAGTCCATGCCCGCCGCAGTGGTCCGCCACCGTGCCGGTGTCACGCCGGGCCGACCTCGGGGCGACGCCGGCGTCACGGACCACCGGTCACGGGGGCTCGGGGACATTTCCGGATGCCGGGCCGGTGATACGGCCGCGGCGGCGTCCGCCCGGAGGAGTGAGAGGTGTCCGGACGGCGGGCAGACCTCTCCGCCCGCACGGAGGGGCTGTGGCGGAGGAGGCCTCTGCGCTAGGCAGGAGAGACGGGAATGTCCCGGTGCCGGTCCTGGGTCCCGGCCGCGTCGGCACCCACCAGGGCGCCGGGCACGAGTCGGAACGGGAGGCGGTGGTGCGGGGTGACCGCGTGTGCGTCACCCTTGCGCGGCATTCCCTGATCTGCGCCGGACACGCTGCCCAGCGTGCCGTCGGGGGCGCCGGCGGGCGCCTGGTGGGCGGGGGCGTGCTCGGTGGGTGCGAGCACGGCGCGACGGCTGTCGACGCGCGCCGCGGCGGGCGCCCCGTCGGCGACTTGCCCCGGCCCGTACGCGACCTGTCCCACGCCTCCGGCTCCGGCTCCGTCGGGGGCCCGGACGTCTGAGGTGTCGGAGGTGTCGGAGGTGTCGGAAGTGCCGGAGGAGTCGGCAGTGGCGGCGTCGGATGTGCCGGATGCGTCGGGCACCGTTCTCGAGGGCTCGGGGTGCGAGTCCGGACCGACCGGCGTCAACCAACCGGGAAGTCCGGTCCTGCCGGACGGATCCGGCAGGACCGACGGCTGAGCAGACGACGGCAGGGAGGGTGCCGACGGAAGCGCCGGCAACGCCTCCAGCGGCGGCGCCTCCGCCTGCGCGACCGCGCCGAGCCCCTCGGTCACCGCCTTCACCACGTCACCGACCGGCCGCACGAGGCGGCCCTCCACGGACCGGACGACGTTCTCGGCCACAGGACGAGGGTCCGGAAGCGCCACGTCGGAGCCGGGAATGCCCCAGGGACTCCGCCCCCGCCGAGAGCCCTGGTCCGGACCGGAGCCCTTCGCGCTCCCGGAGTCCTGAGCGGTGGAGTCCTGAGCGGTGGAGTCCTGGGCGGTACCGGCGCTCCGGACCGTGCCGGGCCCCTGGCCCGCACCGGAGTCCCGCGCACTACCCGAGTCCTGGGCGGTACCGCCGCTCCGGACCGTGCCGGGCCCCTGCACGGTCGCTGATCCCCGTGCTTCCCGCGGGCGCTCCCCGGCAACGTCGACGACCTGGCCGACCACCCCGCGTACCGACGGCGTTCCTCCGGCCGCCCACGCCCGCTCTCCGCAGAGCACCCCGAGCACCAGGAGTCCGCCCACCAGCAGCGCCACCTGCAGCGCACGCCGCCCGGCCGCCCTGCGCATCATGCGCAGAGCGGCACCAGGCAGGGCTGCGGACCAGATCAAGAGGGAGATTCCTCCCGTGCGGCGGAACGGGTCGCGTACCGATCAACCCATCGACACATCGCGCGATTTTCGCACGGGAGTCCGGAGATTGCGCAAGCCCGGCTTCAGCGATGGTCGGTCATATCCGTTGTGCAGGTGGCAGTCGGGCCCCCGGATCGACACGGCGTCATCCGGCATCCGGTATCGGCAAGGGCCGCTTCTCGATCGCTGCGGCCATCACCTCAGGGAAGAGATCGGGCGTGCAGGCGAACGCCGGTGCGTCCAGCGCGGCGAGCGCTGCCGCATGCTCCCGGTCGTACGCGGGCGCCCCGTCGTCGGACAGCGCCAGCAGCGTCACGAACTGCACCCCCGACGCCTTCATCGCCGCGACCCTCTTGAGCATCTCGTCCCGTATGCCTCCCTCGTACAGGTCGCTGATCAGCACGACCACCGTCTCCGCGGGCCGGGTGATCCGCGACTGGCAGTACGCCAGCGCACGGTTGATGTCCGTGCCTCCGCCGAGTTGGGTGCCGAAGAGCACGTCGACCGGGTCGTCGAGCTGGTCGGTGAGGTCGACGACCGCCGTGTCGAAGACGACGAGCCGGGTGTCGATCGACCGCATGGACGCCAGCACCGCGCCGAACACGGACGCGTACACGACGGACGCCGCCATCGAACCGGACTGGTCGACGCAGAGGACGATCTCCTTCTTCACGGACCGGGACGCCCGGCCGTAACCGACGAGCCGCTCCGGCACGATCGTCCGGTACTCGGGCAGGTAGTGCTTGAGATTGGCCGCGATCGTGCGGTTCCAGTCGATGTCGTGGTGGCGGGGCCGGCTGATGCGGGCGCTGCGGTCCAGGGCGCCGGTGAGGGTGGCCCGGGTGCGGGTGGCGAGTCGCTTCTCCAGGTCCTCGACGACCTTGCGCACGACGGCCCGCGCCGTCTCCTTCGTCGTCTCCGGCATCGCCTTGTTGAGGGAGAGCAGGGTGCCGACGAGATGGACGTCGGCCTCCACGGCCTCGAGCATCTCCGGCTCCAGCAGGAGCGTGGCGAGACCGAGCCGGTCGATCGCGTCCCGCTGCATGACCTGCACGACGGAGGACGGGAAGTAGGTCCGGATGTCCCCCAGCCAGCGCGCCACGGCCGGCGCGGAGGCCCCGAGCCCCGCCGAACGGTCGCGCCCCGCCCGCGGTGTGTCCCCCTTCCCGTAGAGCGCGGTGAGCGCCCCGTCCATTGCGGCGTCCTGTCCGGAGAGCGTGCGACCGGTGCCGTCGGCCGGATCACCGCCGAGGACGAGCCGCCACCGCCGCAGCCGTTCCTGCGCTGGGTCGGCAACCAGCCGGTCGGTCGTCATGCGTCCACTCCCACAAGGTCGTTGTCGTCGGATCCCGGCCGCCGGCCACCGGAGCCCGGCCCGACGGTTCCCGTGCACGCGTCCATCCCATCGGCCCCGCCAATCACCTGCGCCCCGCCGGCCTTCTGCGCCCCCTCAGTCACATCCGCCCCGTCGGCTGCTTTCGCCCCGTCAGCCACCGGCGCCCTGCCGATCGGATCCGCCCCGCCTGCCACCTCGGCCGAGTCCATCGCGTCGGCCACACCCACCGCGTCGGCCACTTCCACCGCGTCCACGCCCAGCAGCAGCCGGATCACCGGCAGCACGGCGTCGGCACGTCCGGTGTCGAGCCCGGCCGCGAAGCCGGGTATGCCGGAGCCGGCCGTCGTCACGCTCCCCCGCCACTGCGGTCCGCGCCGGACCAGCTCACCGAGGCTGCGCCGCACTCCCGGCTCGTAGGCCGAGAAGGTGCGCCGCAGCAGCGGCAGCACGTCCGTGAACGCCTCCGCCGGCACTCCGGTCAGCCAGGCGTCGATCAGGCCGAGCAGTCGCTCGTCGTGCAGGAGGAGCATGCCACCGCCCGAGCCGCCGCCGACGAAGCCCTCGATCCAGGCCGCCGCGTCCGCCGGTGGCGTCCCCCGGGACAGCACCAGGCCCATGAGCCGTGCCGCCTCTCCCGGTGCCAGCTCGCCGTCGTCCAGCAGAAGCCGTACGGCACGTCCCCGGACGACGCCGGGTACGGTCTCCCGCACGGAGAGCGCCCGCAGCACGGCCCGCCAGCGGGACCGCAGGTCGCCGTGGCCCGGCGCGGGTGCGTCACCGAGCAGGCCCACCGCGCCGTGCACGGCATCCACGTGTCGGCGCATCTCCTCGGCCGCGTCCGCGTCCAGCGCGGCGCAGGCCGCGGGCAGACCGACGAAGATCCGTTCGGCGAGACCCGCAGCGACCTCGGCAAGGGCGCTGGTGTCGGTGCCGCGTACATCGCCGTAGCGCAGGGAGCGGACGAGGGCCGGCAAGGCCTGGGCGAGGTGGCCGACATCCGCGTCGAGCGCCGCGCGGTCGGCGAGTATCCGCATCACCGGGGGCAGCGCGTCCGGCAGTTCGGCCAGCAGGCAGCGTTCGGCGAGCGCGGTGACCTCGGCGAGGCCCTGCGCGGTGGCGGCGTCGGCCTCGGCCCTGGCCGTCGCGGCGGCGAGCACGGTCGTGCCCCACACCCCGGCCTCGGCGACCCGCACCGACAGCTCCGGCTCCCACCGCAGCCGCCACGTCTCGCGGAACGTGCCCGTGCTGCCCCGTGAGGCGGCCGGCTCGCCCCAGCCGACGCCGAGCAGCCGCAGCCGGTGCAGCAGTCTGCTGCGCCCCGCGTCGGTCTCCTTGCGCAGGTCGAGTTCCAGCTCCCGCTCCAGTGCCTCCGGCTTGAGCCGCAGCCGCCGCTGGATCCGGTCGAGGTCGCGCTGCAACGGCACCGCCGGTGCCCCCGCGGGCACCGCCCCCAGCACGTCCCCCACCACCAGCCGGTCGTGCACGAGCGCCAGCGGCACGTCCGAGCCCTCACACATCACCGCCCGTACGGCGTCCGTCGTCTCGCCCAGCCCCGGGAGTGGACGCCCGCGCATCACCGCGAGGGTCCCGGCCAACCGCACCGCCTCGATGACGTGCGCCGCGGAGACGGCCTGGCCCTCCTCCCTCAGCAGCCCGGCCACCTTGGTCAGCCACCGCTCGACGGGCCGGTCCGGCGCGCCGAACAGATGCCCGTACCAGCCCGGCGACTCGATGCCCGCCCCGTACCCTCCGGCCCGGGACAGCCTGCGGTGGGTCCAGGGCACCCAGGTCATGTCCACCTTGGTCCTCGGCAGCCCCTTCAGCAGCGCCCGGTCGGCGGCGACGGCGACCTTGCGCCGCAACGCGGGCACGTGCCACGCACCGCACACCACGGCGACGCCCTCGGCGAACTCGCGCCGCGCCGCACGCACCTGGAGCCGCATGTAGGCCTCCCGCACCAGGTCCCGGTGGTGCCCGCCGTACTCCTCCGTCTCCCGCAGCGCACCCATGGCCTCCTCCAGGGCCGTGAACGGCGCGAGCACGTCCCCGCCTGCGACGCCGCGGTGCTCGACGACGTCCTCCCACCAGCGCTCGGGATCGTCGTGGCCGGCGGCCCGGGCGAGGGCGGCGAGCGGATCGCCCCGGACGGAGCCGGGGACGGCGGCACCGGGCTCGATCCCCTTGCCGGGTCCGGGCTCCCCCGGTCCCGTCCCCTCCACCGCACCGTCCGCTTCCTGCCATGCCAGCGTGTGTGTGGCAGGGAGATCGATGAAGCGGGCCGGGACGTCGTGTTCCAGGGCCCAGCGGACGGCCACCCACTCCGGAGAGAACTCGGCCAGCGGCCAGAAGGCCGAGCGTCCGGGCTCGTCCACGGCGTGGGCCAGGAGCGCGACCGGCGGCCTCATGTCCTCGTCGGCGGCCAACGGGATCAGGGCGTCGGCCTCCGGCGGCCCTTCGATGAGCACGACGCCCGGCCGGGACGCTTCCAGCGCGGCCCGGACCGCCCGTGCCGACCCCGGACCGTGGTGTCGTACGCCCAGCAGTAGCGGTCCGCCCCCGGAACCCACGGAACCCACGGTTCCGCCCAGCCTGCCGGTCGCACCGCTCCCGGCCCCGTCAGTGTCCGCCACGCCGTCCCCCTCGCCTACGGGTCCAGGTCGAGTCCCCGTCGTCCCCCGCCGGGCAGAGCACCGGAGCACCCGGTCCATGACGCATCCGCTTCCGCATCCGCATGTCGCTCACGAGGTCACCTCCCGGCAGGCCCGGTAGAAGTCCTTCCAGCCGTCGCGCTCGCGGACGACCGTCTCCAGATACTCCTGCCAGACGACGCGGTCGGCGGCCGGGTCACGGACGACGGCGCCGAGAATGCCCGCGGCGACGTCACCGGGCCGCAGAACCCCGTCACCGAAGTGGGCGGCCAGTGCCAGCCCGTTGGTGACGACGGAGATGGCCTCCGCCGTCGACAGCGTGCCGCTCGGCGACTTCACCTTCGTACGCCCGTCGCTCGTCAGCCCGTCGCGCAGCTCCCGGAAAACGGTGACGACCCGACGGATCTCGTCAATGCCGTCGGGAGCCGACGGCAGGTCGAGGGAGCGGCCGACCTGGTCGACGCGGCGCGAGACGATTTCGACCTCCGCCTCGGCGGTCTCCGGCAGCGGCAGTACGACCGTGTTGAAGCGGCGACGCAGCGCACTGGACAGGTCGTTGATTCCGCGGTCACGGTCGTTGGCGGTGGCGATCAGATTGAAGCCGCGGACCGCCTGCACCTCCTGGCCCAGCTCCGGTATCGGAAGGGTCTTCTCCGACAGGATCGTGATGAGTGTGTCCTGCACGTCGGCCGGAATGCGGGTCAGTTCCTCCACGCGGGCGGTCATGCCCTCCGCCATGGCCCGCATGACCGGGCTGGGCACGAGGGCGTCCCGGCTGGGGCCGTGGGCGAGGAGCTGAGCGTAGTTCCAGCCGTAGCGGATCGACTCCTCGGGTGTGCCTGCCGTGCCCTGCACCAGCAGGGTCGAGTCGCCGCTGACGGCCGCCGCGAGGTGTTCGGACACCCAGGTCTTGGCGGTGCCGGGAACACCCAGCAGGAGCAGGGCCCGGTCGGTGGCGAGCGTGGTGACGGCGACCTCGACGAGGCGGCGCGGGCCCACGTATTTCGGGGTGATCACCGTGCCGTCGGGCAGGGTGCCGCCGAGCAGGTAGGTGGCGACGGCCCAGGGCGAGAGCTTCCAGCGAGTCGGGCGCGGACGGTCGTCGTGCGCCGCCAGTGCGGCGAGTTCGGCCGAGAACGCGTCCTCGGCGTGCGGGCGCAAGGCCTCCGCTGCGGTCGCGGAACCGATGCGACTCGGTTCGACGGACGCCGGCTCCCCGGACGCCGGCTCCACCGACTTCGTTCGCTGCGACTTCGGTTCTGCGGACTTCGGTTCTGCGGACTTCGGTTCTACGGACACAGGCATGGCTGATTCCCCCTCCAGCTCGGCCGGTTCGATCTGTCATCCACGGTGCACCACACCACTGACAATCACTCTGACCTGCAAGAACACTTCCGCTTGGGCCGATTGTCAGTGGCGGGACCTACCTTCGATGGCATGACTCAGCAGGGGGAGCGCTGGACCACGGACCAGGTGCTGGCACTGGCGCCCGACGCCTCGTCACGCACAGCGGGGAGCAGGCTCGGAAGGGCCGGTCCGTGGTCCGGAGTGGGGAGTTCCGACGACGAGGGGACGGTGTGGGGGCTGTGCAAGGGCAGCGGCAGCAGGCCGTATCAGACGGCCGTCGACATCGCGGGCGCGTCCGGGCCCGCGTACAAGTGCGGTTGCCCGAGCCCCAAGGTCCCGTGCAAGCACGTGATCGGGCTGTTGCTGCTCTGGACCGTCGGTGAAGGAGCCGTGCCGGGGGGCCGGGCGCCGGACTGGGTGACGCAGTGGGTCGCCGGACGCCGCGAGCGCGCCGAGAGGAAGAGGACGGCGGGCGCTTCCGGGTCCGCGGCCGGGCCCGGTGCGTCGGAGGCGGCGCGGCGCCGGGCGGAGCAGCGGACCGAGCGGATCACCGGGGGTGCGACGGAGCTGGAGCAGCGGCTGACGGACCTGCTGCGCGGTGGTCTGGCCGGCGCGGACCAGGCGGGGTACGGACTGTGGGAGGAGACGGCGGCCCGCATGGTCGACGCCCAGGCGTCGGGGCTGGCCTCGCGTGTGCGGGAGCTGGGGGCCGTACCGTCTTCGGGTCCCGGCTGGCCGGTCAGGCTGCTGGAGGAGTGCGCTCTCCTACACCTGCTCGACCAGGGCTGGCTGCGCCGCGAGCAGCTGCCGGACGGCCTCGCGGCGACGGTCCGTTCACGCGTCGGCCTGATCACGTCCGCGGCCGGTCCCCCGGTGCGGGACCACTGGCTGGTCCTCGCCCAGTACGACACGGCAGACGCACGACTGACGACCCGTCGCACATGGTTGTACGGCGCGGAGACGGACCGCGCCGTACTGCTCCTCTCCTACGGGGCCGCGGGCCGGGCCCCGGAGCCGGCGCTGCCGGTGGGACTGACCCTGGAGGCGGAGGTGTCGGCGTATCCGGGCGCCGGTCAGCAGCGCGCCGCTCTTGGGCGCCGGTTCGCGCCGCCCGCACCGGCGGAGATACGTCCGAGAGGAGTGACGACCACCCAGGCTGCCGCCCGTTACGGCGAGGCCCTCCGCGACGATCCGTGGCTGGAGTCGGTGCCGGTGACCTTGGACCGGGTCGTCCCGGTACCGGACGGCGACTCCTGGCAGCTGGCGGACGCCGACGGAGACACGGCGCTGCCGCTCCTCCCTGCGGCCGACAACCGGTCGGGACTGTGGCTCCTGGTCGCCCTCTCGGGCGGAGCGCCCCTCAAGGTCTTCGGTGAGTGCGGCCACCGCGGCTTCACTCCCCTGACGGCCTGGCCGATCGGGCCTGGTCCGGCGGTGCCTCTGCGCTGACCCGCCCACGCGACGGGCCGGAAATGAGCCCGTACGGAAGTCCCCGCACAGACCAACCCGTACGGACGAATCTCACAAACAGAACTGCGCGAACAGAACTGCACGAACAGACCTGCACGAACAGACCTGCACGGACATACCCGCACGGATGGAACCGGACCGGTACCTGAAAGGAGTGCCCATGACCAGGACGTCCGCCCCCGCGGACGCGCCCGTCCCGGGCGTCTGGGAGGAACTCGTCACCGCAGCGCTGCTCGGCACGGACCGGCGCACTCCCCCGGGCTGCCGGCCCGGCCCCGGCGCACCGGCGGCGCTGTTGGACGCGGCGGCGGCGGAGACCGTCCGCCGGCGCGCCGGCCTGCTCCCCGCCCGCGCCGCCCGGCGTGCGGAGCCGGCCCCCCAGGACCCCCGCCCCCCGTTGCCGGCCGCGGCCGTCCGCCGGCTCACGATGCTGCTCGCCGACCGTCCCGGCACGGCGGGTGGCGGCCGCAGAGGCGCCGCGCCCGACCTGATGGAGCTGCTGCCCCAGTTGCTGGCGATGGCGAACGCCCGCGGTTATGCGGCACCGCCCCAGGCGCTGCCGGCCCTGCTGGACGCGGCACGAGGGCGTACCGACCTGCGTCCGGCGGCGCTGGCGTTCGCGGGGCCCCGCGCCCTGTGGCTGGCCCGGCTGAACCCGGACTGGCGGTTCGCCCTGCGCGCGGCGCCCGGCGGAAGCACCGCGCTGCCGGGCCCCGGCGCCACGGAGCGGGTGCGCCGGCTCTGGGAGGAGGGCCTGTTCGCCGAGCGGGTCGCCCTGCTGGCGTCCCTGCGTGCCCGCGACCCCGCAGGCGCCCGCGAACTGCTCGCCTCGACCTGGGCCACGGAGCGGGCCGAGGACCGGCTGATGTTCCTCGACTCACTGCGGACGGGCCTGGAGCCGGCGGACGAACCGTTCCTGGAACAGTCGCTGGCCGACCGCAGCCGCAACGTCCGGGCAACGGCGGCGGAGCTGCTGTCGGCGCTGCCGGATTCGGCGCTCGCCGCGCGGATGGCTGCGCGGGCCGTGACGTGCGTGTCCCTCGACCGCACCCCGGACCCACCGGCGATCACCGTCGAGGCGCCCCACGAGTGCGACGCGGGTATGGAACGGGACGGCGTCGTGGCCAGTCCGCCCTCGGGCCGGGGGGAGCGTTCGTGGTGGTTCGGTCAGTTGGTGGAGGCGGCCCCGCTCGGGATGTGGCCGGAGCGTCTCGGCGGACGTACCCCCGAGGAGATCGTCGCCCTGCCGGTGGCGGACGACTGGCAGGGCGACCTGCACGCCGCGTGGTGCCGGGCTGCGGTGCGGCAGCGGAACGGCGCATGGGCGAGGGCGCTGCTGGGAACACCCACGGCGCCCGAGGCCGGGGGGCCGGGCGCGGTGTCCCTGGCCGAGCGGGCCGAACTGCTCGGCACCCTGGGCTCCGGCGAACGGGCCGAGTGGGTCGCCGGGTTCATCGCGACGCACGGCCTGTCCGAGGCGTTCCAGTTGCTCGGCATGTGCGGAGTGCCGTGGGCACCGCCGCTCGGACGGGCGGTGGTCGACGCGCTCAACATCGCTCGTGATGCCGGGAGCTACCCGTGGAGCTTCAGCGGCGTCATGGGTCTGGCCGAGCGCTGCCTCGACCCCGCGGAGGCGGGGCGACTCGACGGCCTGCTGGCGATACCGGACGAAACGGAGGACGCTTCGCCGGGAGCGGGGGGGTACTGGGCGGAGGCGTTTCAACGGCTCGTCACGACTCTGCGGTTGCGCGCGGCGATGGCCGAGGAACTCGGCGCGGGGGACAGCGGGACGCGGCGCTGACGCCGGCGGCACGCGCCGCGCGCCCGCACCCGGCAAGCGCGTCCCACGCCACTCCTCCACGCCCGCTCCGCCTGCGACCACGACTACTCGCCCGCGACCACAGCCGCCCGCCCGCGACCGCGACCGACCACCCGTCGCCTGCCCGTGTGGCGGCCCCGGAGACCCCGCGTGGCCCCGGACGCCGCGCATGCCCCGCATGCCCCGCATGCCCCGCATGCCCCGCATGCCCCGCATGCCCCAAGCGGCCAGAGTGACCGCCCCGAGTGACCCGAGCAGCCAGAGAGATCAGCGTGGTCCGAGTGACCCGCGTGGCCCATCGGCTCCCCATCGGCTCCGGTGCCGGCCTTCGTGCGCGGCCGCCCGTGCACGCAGACGGGGCGGTTACGCCTCCGCGGGTTCCCGCACGTTCGCCCGCACCCAGTCCACGATCGACGCCGTGGTCGCGCCGGGCGTGAAGATCTCCGCGACGCCCTTCTCCTTCAGGGGGGCGATGTCCGCCTCGGGGATGATTCCGCCGCCGAAGACAAGGATGTCCGCCGCGTCCCGCTCCTTGAGGAGTTCGATCACGGCGGCGAAGAGCGTGTTGTGCGCACCGGAGAGGATGGACAGTCCGATCGCGTCGGCGTCCTCCTGGATCGCGGTGTCCACGATCTGCTCGGGTGTCTGGTGGAGTCCGGTGTAGATGACCTCCATCCCGGCGTCGCGCAGCGCCCGCGCGATCACCTTGGCCCCACGATCGTGGCCGTCGAGCCCCGGCTTGGCCACCACCACGCGGATCGGACCGGCTGCCACACCCATCACTGCCTCCATGAAGCGACTACATCCATCCGTACCGACAAGTACCGCACACTTCGCCGACGCCGTACACAGGGAACGGCATACATAAGACGCACATCGTGCACAAAAGACGCACATCGCGCACATAGCACACAAGCACACGAAGCAGCACACTCTGGCGACGCAGACACCCCGCACCACATCGTCCGGGAAGTGAACGAACGTTATCGCCAGCATCCCGCAACCGGCAGTTTCGCGGTGGATACAGAGGGGGAAATCACACAGTGGGACACGTCCGCCGCACACCGTTCCAGGGCGCGGCGGCAATACGCGTACGGAGAGCCGCAGCGAAGGGCAGTACAGGGCAGCAGCGGGCCTCGTCGCCGTTTCAACGACACCACTGGGCTCACAGAGCGCTGCCACTGCGCAGCGGCGCGCTCCGACGGGCGAACCTCACAGACATCACCAATCACTGGTGTCACGGCTCTCCACGAGGGCACACGGGGGACAGAGGCGTCACCGCGCGTGCCGACAGGAGGTCGGCCCATGAAGGTCACCACGACAGCACTGCCCCTTCTCCCGTTCTGCCAGCGTCTCCTGCCCGGCCTGCCCGGCCTGCCCAGCCTGTCCCACCTGCCCGGGCTTCCAGGACTGCCCGGGCTCACGGGTCTCCCAGGCCGGCTGACCGGACTCTCCCTGACCCTCGTCAAGGCAAGCGCCCTGGAGGTCGCGATCCTCGCCGGGCACTTACTCCTGTACCCCTCGGGGATCATCCAGGAGCGCCGCCCGGTCTCCGCCCTCCCGCCACAGGCCGGCCAGGACCGGCAACCGTCCCCTCCCACCCCCCGGCTCCCGGCCCGCGGCAGCCCCCCGGTCGTCCTGCTGCACGGCTTCATCGACAACCGCTCGGTCTTCCTGTTCCTGCGCCGCAGCCTGGCCCAGCACGGCAGGCACCAGATCGAGTCGCTGAACTACTCCCCTCTGACCTGCGACATCCGCACCGCGGCCGAGCTGCTCGGCCGGCACATAGAGGAAATCTGCGAACGGACGGGCAGTGAGCGGGTCGACATCGTCGGGCACAGCCTCGGTGGACTGATAGCGCGGTACTACGTGCAGCGCCTCGCCGGAGACCTCCACGTCCGGACACTCGTGACGCTCGGCACCCCGCACTCCGGCACCCGGGTGATCCCCCTGGCGAACGCGCACCCGATCGTGCGCCAGATGCGCCCCGGATCGGCGGTACTCGAGGAGCTGGCCCTGCCGTCACCCGGCTGCCGTACACGGTTCGTCAGCTTCTGGAGCGATCTGGACCGCGTGATGGATCCGCTGGAGAGCGCCTGCCTCGACCACCCCGACCTGACGGTGCGGAACGTGCGGGTGAGCGGCATCGGCCACCTCGCCCTCCCCGTACACCCCGCCGTGGCCACCGGGATACGGCAGGCACTCGACACGATCGAGTCGGAGGCGGCCGCGGAAACCGGCAAGCACGCCGGCGGACTGACGGTCGCCTGAGACCCGGGAAACCCCTCAAGACCCCCAGAAGATCCCCACAAGGCGCCGAGAAGACTCCGGTCAGGCTCCAAAAAACGGCCGACACAACCCGTTCGCTATCGAACAAACATCGAACACAAAGCCAAACTCGTGCCCGCCGTCCCCCAAAACACGGCCGATTGCCCGTTTCCTTCGCGCGTGAAACCTGACGAAGATTGTCGTGCCCGTATACCGCCGGGTACAGTCGCCGCACTGCTCTGGCAGCCCCTGTTGTCGAGGCGAAAGAGAAGTTGGTGAACGACCGTCACCCGTCGGGGACCCTGACCACCCCGGCCTCGGCTTCCGACGCCGATCCGACGCAGTACGCGTCGTACGGCACAGGGGAGGCCCAGTACGGCGACCTCACCACGTACGGCGGATACGCCACCACCGGTTTTTCCACCGGCGGCGCCACCACGGCGGCCTTCGACGCGGACCCCCTCTTCGCCTGCCTCCCGGGCCAGGACACCGGAACCCACGACGCCACGGGCACGTACGACACCACGGGGTCCTACGACGCCACGGGCACGTACGACGCGACCCAGTGGTCCACCGGCAGCGGACAGACCCTGAACTACGACGCGTACGCGGCCCAGCACCACGCCGCCTACGACACCGGCGCCTACGACACGACCACGTGGACGGCCGACTACCAGCAGCCCGACTCCGTGCCGCCGCAGGCCACGGGCGTCGAGGCCACCGGGCAGTGGGACACCGGCGCCTGGGCCCAGCCGGAGCAGCCCGGCGAGCCGGCGGATCAGACCCAGCAGTGGCAATGGGGCACGCAGACCTTCGACACCAACACCTTCGCCACCGGTACGTACGAAACCGGCACCTTCGCGACCGGCGCGTTCGCCACCGGCACGGTCGACACCGGCGCCTACGACGCCACGCAGTGGAACTCGGACGGCACCACGGCGGAGAGCCCGCAGACGGCACAGAACACCGCGCCGGAAAGCCCGGCGGACGCCCCGCCGACCGCCGAGGACCCCGCCCCGCGCGACGACGACCTTGCCGCCACCGGCGAACTCCCCACCGTGACCCCTCTCCTGGAGGGCCAGGAAGAGGTCAGCCCGGCCGCCCGGATTCCGGCCGCACGCACCGCCTCCCGCGGTGGGTCGCGTTCCCGCCGCCGCCAGCCCGCCAAGCGTTCGGCGCTGCTGACCATCGCCGTGCCGTCGGCCTGCGTGATGAGCGTCGCCGGTATCGCCGCGGCCTCGGTCGGCGGCCTGACCGGCGACGACGGCAAGGAGACCAGGGCGTCCGCGGCGGACGCGGGCGCGGCGGACGACACGGAGGCGGCGCCGGTGAAGCCGTCCGCGGCCAACAGCAAGCTGGACACCCAGCTCACGAGCCTCGCCGCCGGAGCCGACGACTTCGCCGACCGGGCCAGCCGGACCCAGGAACGCATCGACCTCAAGGCCCAGCAGGCCGCCGAGAAGAAGCGCGCGGCGCAGGAGGCGGCCCGCAAGGAGCGGCTGCGACCCAAGTTCGCGCTCCCGGTCGCCCAGCACGGTCTCAGCGCGTACTACGGCCAGGCCGGCATCAACTGGATGTCCGTGCACAGCGGGATCGACTTCCCGGTGTCGTACGGCACGACGGTGATGGCCTCGACCGACGGCACGGTCCGCACGCAGTACAACAGCGCGTACGGAAACATGATGATCGTGACCGCGAAGGACGGTACGGAGACGTGGTACTGCCACCTCTCCAGTTACCAGGTGCCCTCCGGTACGACGGTGAAGGCCGGCGACGCGATCGCGTTCTCCGGCAACTCGGGCAACTCGACCGGCCCGCACCTGCACTTCGAGGTGCGTCCCTCGGGCGGCTCGGCGATCGACCCGCTCTCGTGGCTGCGCAGCCACGGCCTCAACCCGTCCTGACGCCGTAACGTCTCAGCAGGCCGGCCCCGGACCGGCGTCGCGGGCGCTCGTGGTGCCGCGCCCGCAGCGCAACACCCACGCCGCGCTCACAGCGCACCATGCACGCCGCGCCCGCAGCCGCCACCCACGAGGCACCCGCGACAGGCCCGCGACGCTCCCTCAGAGCTTCTCCACCGGCGCGTACCGCAGCAGCAGCCGCTTCGGCTTGGTGTCGCCGAAGTCGATCGTCGCCTCGGCGTTCGACCCGGTGCCCTTCACCCCGACCACCGTCCCGAGCCCGAACTGGTCGTGCGTGACACGGTCCCCGACCGACAGGGAGACCGTCGCCTGCTCGGCAGCGGCGGACCGGCGCGTGGCGAAGCCGGACGCGCCCGACGCCGAGGAGCGGGAGCGGGACGACGACAGCGAGGCCGCCACGCCCGAGACCGGCGCGGAGGGCGCGGGTCCGTTCGCCCCGGTCCGCTTCCACTCCAGGTGGGGTGCCGGGATCTCCTCCAGGAAACGGGAGGGCGGGTTGTACGACGGCTGCCCCCAGGCGCTGCGCAGCGTGGACCGGGTCAGGTAGAGCCGCTCACGGGCGCGCGTGATGCCGACGTACGCCAGGCGCCGCTCCTCCTCCAGTTCCTTGGCCTGCCCGAGGGCACGCATGTGCGGGAAGACGCCGTCCTCCATGCCGGTGAGGAAGACGACCGGGAACTCCAGGCCCTTGGCGGTGTGCAGGGTCATCAGGGTGACGACGCCGTCGCCGTCCTCCTCGTCGGGGATCTGGTCGGAGTCGGCGACCAGCGCGACCTTCTCCAGGAAGTCGGCCAGGGTTCCGGGCTCCTCGCTCTCGGCCCGCTCCTGTTCGAACTCCAGGGCGACGGCGGCGAGTTCCTGGAGGTTCTCAATGCGTGTCTCGTCCTGCGGGTCGGTGGAGGCCTGCAACTCGGCGAGATAGCCGGTGCGTTCGAGGATCGCCTCCAGCACGGTCGCCGGACCGGCACCGGACTCGACGATCGTCCGGAGGTCCTCCATGAGCGTGTTGAACCGCTTGACGGCGTTCGCGGAGCGCGCGGCCATGCCGTACGCCTCGTCGACCCGCTTCAGGGCCTGCGGGAAGCTGATCCTCTCGCGCTGGGAGAGGGCGTCGATCATGGCCTCGGCACGGTCGCCGATGCCGCGCTTGGGGACGTTGAGGATGCGGCGCAGCGGCACCGAGTCCTCGGGGTTGGCCAGCACCCGCAGGTACGCCAGGACGTCCCGGACCTCCTTGCGCTCGTAGAAGCGGACGCCGCCGACGACCTTGTAGGGCAGGCCGACGCGGATGAAGACCTCTTCGAAGACACGGGACTGCGCGTTGGTGCGGTAGAAGACGGCGACGTCGCCGGCCTTCGCCTCGCCCGCGTCCGTGAGGCGGTCTATCTCGTCGGCGACGAACTGCGCCTCGTCGTGCTCGGTGTCGGCGACGTACCCGGTGATCCGCGAGCCGGCGCCCTGGTTGGTCCACAGGTTCTTGGGGCGGCGGGACTCGTTGCGCTCGATGACCGCGTTGGCGGCGCTGAGGATCGTCTGGGTGGAGCGGTAGTTCTGCTCCAGAAGGATCGTCGTCGCGTCCGGGTAGTCCTCCTCGAACTGGAGGATGTTGCGGATGGTGGCGCCGCGGAAGGCGTAGATCGACTGGTCGGCGTCGCCCACCACGCACAGCTCGGCGGGCGGGACCTCGGCCTCGGGCGGCACGTCGACGGGGTGCTCGGAGGTGCCGACCAGCTCGCGCACGAGGGAGTACTGGGCGTGGTTGGTGTCCTGGTACTCGTCGACCAGGACGTGCCGGAAGCGGCGCCGGTAGTGCTCGGCGACGTCCGGGAAGGCGCGGAGCAGGTTGACCGTCGTCATGATCAGGTCGTCGAAGTCGAGGGCGTTGGCCTCGCGCAGCCGCGACTGGTAGAGGGCGTACGCCTGGGCGACGGTCTTCTCGAATCCGTCGGCGGCCTGGGCGGCGAAGTCCTCCTCGTCGATCAGCTCGTTCTTGAGGTTGCTGATCTTCGCGCTGAAGGACTTGGGCGGGAAGCGCTTGGGGTCGAGGTCGAGGTCGCGGCAGACGAGCGCCATCAGGCGCTTGGAGTCGGCCGCGTCGTAGATCGAGAACGAGGACGTGAAACCGAGCCTCTTCGACTCCCGGCGCAGGATGCGGACGCACGCGCTGTGGAAGGTCATCACCCACATCGCGTTCGCGCGCGGGCCGACGAGCTGCTCGACGCGCTCCTTCATCTCGCCCGCGGCCTTGTTGGTGAAGGTGATCGCGAGGATCTGGCCGGGGTGGACGCTCCGCTCGGCCAGCAGGTGGGCGATGCGGTGGGTGAGCACACGGGTCTTGCCGGATCCGGCGCCGGCCACGATGAGCAGCGGGGAGCCGGAGTGCACCACGGCGGCGCGCTGGTTGTCGTTCAGCCCGTCCAGGAGCGCGGCGGCGTCCAGCGCGGGGCGCGGGGCACCGTCGCGGTAGTGGGTGTCCCGGTCCGGCGGCGCGTCGAACTTCCCGCCGAACAGATCGTGCGGGACCGGCTCCGGTCCGTGATCATCGTCGGGCGGCGGCGGGGGTTCCTCCTCGTGACCGCGGGGGGTCTGGAGGCTCGCCAGGAAGCTGTCGTCAAAGAGGCTGCTCATCGCTCTCCGAGTCTAGGGCGCCCCACCGACAACCCGGCGCCACCCCGGAAATTGGCCGGCACACCGGCACTGAGCACCCCCCGCGACAGATGGCACCACGGAGAGTGACGCCTTCGCCGAAGGTCACGAGAATGTATCGGGCACATCACTCGCCGACCTTCACAGCGGACCCACGGGTTGGCTACGGTGCGGGCAGGCCGCACGCCCCCCTCCGGCGAACGTCGCCGGGCCGCGCGGCCTCCGCCGAGTCCGGCGTGCTCGCACGGCACCCGGAGCCGGGGACCCGACAGGGAGACCTGGGGTGAATCGGCCGCCCTGCCCCCGGCGAACCCGCGGAGGGCGGCCCCGCCACAGGGCACACCTTCCGGACCGCGCCGCCCGACCCCTCCCCCAGGGCCGGGCCGGGCCCGGCCCGGCAGGCGGAGCGTGGAAGGAGTCGCCTCCTTGGCGTCGCACCGCAAGTCGCGCCCCACGGGTACGCGCGTCGCAGGCATACGGACCCCCGCCCTCGCCACGGCGGCCCTCACCTCCGTCGCCCTGCTGTCCCAGACGGCCACCGCCGCGCCGTCGGACGACGACAGGCCGAGCCTCGAAGAGGTCGAGAAGAAGGTCGACGACCTGTACCGGCAGGCGGGGTCGGCGACGGAGAAGTACAACGCCGCCAAGGAGAGGACCGCCAAGCAGCGCAAGCGCGTCGACACCCTCCTCGACGACGTCGCCGAGCGCACCCAGCGGCTCAACGAAGCACGCGAGGCGTTGGGATCCTTCGCCTCGGCCCAGTACCGCACGGGTGCCGCCGTCCCGGAGACCGCGACCTTCCTGCTCGCGGACTCGCCGCAGGACTACTTCGACCGGAACCACCTGATGAGCCGGCTCACCGGCCGTCAGAAGGACGCGGTCGACGACTACGTCACACAGCAGTCCGCGACGGTGGAGAAGCGCCGGGAGGCCACCGAGAGCCTCGAGACGCTCACCGCGTCGCAGAGCGAGCTGCGAACGGCCAAGAGCACCGTCCAGAAGAAGCTCGCCACCGCCCGCGAGCTGCTCTCGGAGCTGACCGCCGAGGAGAAGGCCCGGCTCGCGGCGATCGAGGAGAAGAAGCGGGAAGAGGCCGCCCGCAAGGCCGCGGAGCTCGCGAAGCAGCAGGCCGAGGAGCGCGAGCGGCAGGAGGAGGCCGCCCAGCGGGAGAGCGGCGCCGCCACCGGGTCCGCCGGATCATCCGGCTCCGGTGGCACCGGTGCGGGATCCGGGTCCACCACGCCGGAGTCCTCCCACGGCACCAAGGCCGAGAAGGCGCTCGCCTTCGCCCGCGCCCAGATGGGCAAACCGTACGTGTGGGGCGCCACGGGCCCCGGCTCCTACGACTGCTCGGGCCTCACCCAGGCCGCCTGGAAGGCCGCCGGGGTGACGCTGCCGCGTACCACCTACGACCAGGTCGACGCCGGCACGACGGTCGCGGTCTCCCAGGCGCAGCCCGGTGACCTGGTCTTCTTCTACGCCGACCTCAGCCACGTCGGCCTCTACATCGGCGACGGCATGATGATCCACGCACCGAAGCCCGGCGCGTACGTCCGTGAGGAATCGATCTTCTACGACGGCGAGTCCTCGATCCACAGCGTGGTGCGCCCGGCCTGACCCTCGCGGCTCTCTAGCATCGGGCCCATGTCATCCGGCACCTCTCCCACCTCCCCCTACCCGCTGCGCGCCTGGTGGGCGCAGCGTCCCCCGGCGGCCGGGGCCGCGGTGATGGCGACCGGCATCCTGTCGGTCGCCCTGCACCTGACGGGACACGAGGTCCTGTCCCGGATCGCCCTCGTCCTGGCCTGCGCCGCCTGGCTGACGCTGGCGGCGAACTTCGTCTACCTGCTCCTGGCCGAGCGCGCGCAGTGGGTGACGCGAGCGGGGACGCCGGGCGCGCTCACCGCCGTCGCCGCGACGACCGTGCTCGGCACCCGCTTCTCGCTGCTCGACCGGCCGGCCCTGGCGGCGGCACTGCTGGCGCTGGCGGCGCTGCTGTGGCCGGGGCTGCTGCTCCTGGTGGTACGGCACTGGGGGCGCAGGATGCCCGGCGCCGTGTTCCTGGGCTGTGTGGCCACGGAGGGTCTCGCCGTGCTCGGCGCCACGCTGGCCGCGGCCACCTCGACCCCCTGGCTGGCACACGCGGCCGTGGTGCCGTTCTGGCTGGGGATCGTGCTCTACCTGATCGCGCTGTTCCGCTTCGATCTGCGGCAGGTGGCCCGGGGCTCCGGGGACCACTGGGTGGCGGGCGGCGCCCTCGCCATCTCGGCACTGGCCGGCGCCAAGCTGCTCGCGGCGGCCGGGACGGGCATGTACCTGTGGAACGACGACGACTACGCCGTCCTGCACGACGTGACCGTCTTCCTGCTCGCCCTCGACCTCGCCTGGTACGCGGCACTGCTCGCCGCCGAGATCGCGTGGCCCCGGATCCGCTACGACGTGCGCCGCTGGTCGACCGTCTTCCCGCTCGGCATGACGGCGGCGGCGACACTGTCCGTCGCCGCCGTCCTCGACGTCCCGTGGCTGGAGGCGCCCGGTCAGGCGTTGCTGTGGATCGCGGTGGCCGCGTGGCTGGCGGTGGCCGCGGGGGCGGTCGTCCAGGCCAGGGCCGGGCTGCGGTCCCCGGTCACGGACGCGGCCCTCAGGTCCACAGCACGGCGATGAAGATGTTCGCCACGGTCAGCAGGCCCACGAGGCCGAACAGCGGCTTCTCCACCTTCTCGTCGTCGCGCTTCACATAGACCAGGCCGAGGATCACGATCAGCAGGGCGAGCTTCACGCCCATCTTGACGTTGTCGACGGACTGGTCGTCGGCCTGGTTGAGGCCGATCAGGACGACGCCGGTGACCAGCATCGTCAGCGCGCCGTGCAGCATCGCCGGAACGAAACGGGCCGTGCCCTGGCCCATCGCCTTCATCTGGGTCAGGAAGCCCCCGAGGAGCGACGCGATGCCGATGATGTGCAGGCCGACGAAGATGTGGATGAGTACGTCCATGAGGCCGGAGCCTAATCAGGGACCCGGGCACCCTCCGACACCGGCCCGCCCGGACGCGGGGGCCCTGCGTGGCACTCGCCCCGCCCGTGCGGCCCCATAACACCACACACCCCTCAGCCGTCCCCGATCCGGCACATCGGTCATCACCCTGCGTGAAGACGACGACCGCAGAAGGGGACCCTGCTCACATACGGTCACCGTGCGGTCCGGTACAGCCACTTCCGCGCATCCCGTCACCTGGCCACCACCGCCACGCCTAGCGTCCACCCCCCAGGCAACCGGAGTCGAGCCGTACGGAAGGACGTGGATCGCAGGTGGGAACGCACCGCAGGCCGCGACAGCGCATGATGGGCGGCGGGAGAGCCCGTACGGCGGCCACGATGATCACCCTCGCGGGCGCGGCCACCGCGACGACCCTGGGCGGGACCGGGCACGCCGACCCGAAGCCGACGCCGACGCAGGTGAAAGCCAAGGTGGACAAGCTGTACCAGGAGGCGGAGATCGCCACCGAGAAGTACAACGGCGCGAAGGAGAAGGCGGACGCCGCCGAGCAGCGCCTGGAGGAACTGCGGGACGAGGCCGCCCGCAAGGAGCTCCGGCTGAACTCGGCGCGCGAGGCGCTGGGTTCGGTAGCGGCGGCCCAGTACCGCAGTGGCGGGCTCGATCCGGCGCTGCAACTCGCCCTCTCCTCCGACCCCGACGAGTACCTCGACGGCGCCGCGTTCGCCGAGCGGGCGAGCCGCAGGCAGACGGCCGCCGTCGGCCGGGCACGCAAGGAACTGCGGGACATCGAGCAACTGCGCGGCGCCGCACGCGTCGAGGTGACCTCCCTGACGGCGCGCCGGGCCGAGCTGAAACGCCACCGCGAGACCATCACCGGCAAGCTCGGGACGGCCCGCCGTCTGCTGTCCCGGCTGACGGCCGAGGAACGCGCCCGCCTCGACCCCGACCGCGCCTCCCCCTCCCCGTCAGCTCCCCGGGGCACCCTGTCCGCCTCGTCCTCCCAGGCGCCCGACTCCCGCGCCGCGGCGGCCGTCGCCTACGCCCACCAGAAGCTCGGCAGCCCCTACGTGTGGGGCGCGACCGGTCCCGACGCCTTCGACTGCTCGGGCCTCGTCCAGGCCGCCTACCGCGCGGCCGGCGTCTCCCTGCCCCGCACGACCTACGCCCAGATCGACGCGGGCCGCCGCGTCTCACGGTCCGCACTGCGTCCGGGTGACCTGGTCTTCTTCTACTCCGGCATCAGCCACGTCGGCATCTACATCGGCAACGGCCGCATGATCCACGCCCCGAACCCGTCGGCCCCGGTCCGCGTCGCCCCAC
The DNA here is from genome assembly GCF_049974565.1 of Streptomyces sp. WG5. NCBI lineage: Bacteria > Bacillati > Actinomycetota > Actinomycetes > Kitasatosporales > Streptomycetaceae > Streptomyces > Streptomyces sp. WG5. The sequence continues at coordinate 195,923 of NZ_JBNGGC010000010.1, forward strand.
TCGACGAGATGCCGTTCGCGGGGGCTACGCGGGTGGTGTGACGGCTCGTCGGCCGCCGTCACGGGCGGCCATGGCGGCTTCACGGGCGAGGGCGACGGCTCTTCCGCCAGACCACCGGTCGTGGAAGGCGTGCACACTCACCGGGAAGGTGCTCACCCCTTTCGCGCTGCCGCGGCCCTCGGACCCCCGAAGCCACCGGCCCGCACGGTCACACCAGCCGCCGGGCCGTGGCCCATCGCGTCAGCTCGTGCCGGTTGGACAGCTGGAGCTTGCGCAGGACCGCCGAGACGTGGGACTCGACCGTCTTGACCGAGATGTACAGCTGCTTGGCGATCTCCTTGTACGCGTAGCCGCGGGCGATCAGGCGCAGCACCTCGCGCTCGCGCTGGGTGAGGCGGTCCATGTCCTCGTCGACCGGCGGGGCGTCGGTGGAGGCGAACGCGTCGAGGACGAAGCCGGCCAGGCGCGGGGAGAAGACGGCGTCGCCCTCCTGGACGCGGAAGACGGAGTCCACCAGGTCCGTGCCCGTGATCGTCTTGGTCACGTAGCCCCGGGCGCCACCACGGATGACGCCGATCACGTCCTCCGCCGCGTCCGAGACGGACAGGGCGAGGAAACGGACGGGCTGCTCCGCGTCACTCATCAAGGGGGCGCAGCGGCGCAGGACTTCGACACCACCGCCGCCCGGGAGGTGGACGTCGAGGAGGACCACCTCCGGCCTGGTCGCGGTGATGACCGTGACGGCCTGGTCGACGTCGGCGGCCTCACCGACGACCTCGACGCCGGTCTCGGCGGTCTGGCCTATCTCGGCCTGGACGCCGGTGCGGAACATGCGGTGGTCGTCGACGAGCACCACGCGCACGTGACGCTCCGCCGCGCCGCCGTTCGCCGGCTGCGCGGGCTGCGCGGGCTGCGCGGGCTGGGCCGCCTTACCCGCTCCCGTGTTTCCGTTCGCCTCGGTCGGGTCGCTCATGACGTCTTCTCCGCCCTCTCCATCTCCAGCTCGACCTCCGTGCCGCCGTCCGGCACCGCGCGCAGCCGCGCCGTGCCGCCGTTGCGTTCCATGCGGCCGATGATCGATTCTCTGACACCCATCCGGTCGGCGGGTATCGAATCGAGGTCGAAGCCGGGGCCTCGGTCCCGGACGGACACGAAGACCGTCCTGCCCTCGACTTCGGCGAAGACCTGAACGGCGCCGCCCTCGCCACCGTACTTGGCGGCGTTCACCATCGCCTCGCGTCCGGCCTGCATCTGTGCGGCGATTCTCTCGTCGAGGGGGCAGTCGCCGACGACCACGACCTCGATGGGAACGCCGTGCTTGTCCTCCACCTCCGCGGCATTGCGCTTCACGGCCTCGGCGAGCGTGGTGGGCTCGTCGTCCTCGTCCTTGCCATTGCCCTCGGGCTTGTAGAGCCAGGCGCGCAGGTCGCGCTCCTGGGCCCGGGCCAGGCGGCGGACCTCGCCCGCGCTCTCCGCGTTGCGCTGGATCAGGGTCAGGGTGTGCAGCACCGAGTCGTGGACGTGGGCGGCGACCTCGGCGCGCTCCTGGGCCCGGATGCGCATCAGCCGCTCCTCCGAAAGGTCCTGCGTCATGCGCACCAGGTAGGGGCCCGCGAGGAGCGTTATCCCGACGAGGACGGCGAGGGCCGCCTGGAGAACGGAACCGAGGTGGGCGGCGGACCCCTGCAGGACGAAGATGCCGGTGACACCGGCCGTCACCAGCAGGACGCCGGCCACGGTACGCAGCAGGGTGACCGTGCGCCGGTGGCGCCCCACCTCGGCCCAGCGGGCCCGGCGTGCGTTGTCCGCCTGGCGCCAGACGAGGGCGACGCCCGCGCCGACGAGGACGGTCGGCCAGAGGTAGGCCCTGGCTCCGCCGCCGAGATCGACGTTCCCCACGAAGACCAGGGCCACGACGACCATGAGGAGCAGGGCGACGATCTGGCCCTTGTCCGGTTTGCGGGTGACGAGTCTGCGGCGGCCGTCCGGAGAGGTCTCGGCGGTGACGAGGGACGGCGGCCGCTGGGCGTCGACGCCGCCGACGCCCAGCGGTACGAAGAACCAGAAGGCCGCGTACAGCAGCGCGCCGAGGCCGTCGGCCATGAACAGCCCGACGAAGGCGAACCGCACCCAGATGACGGGCAGCCCGAGGTGTCCGGCGAGCCCCCGCGCCACACCACCGAGCCAGCGGCCGTCGCTGCTGCGGTAGAGCTTGCGCGGCGGCCGCGGTTCGACGAGTGGTGCTGCTGCGGCTTCCGGCATGACACTGATGGTCACACGGCCGGGGGAGCCGGAGCATCAGGGTCGGTCCCCGAGACTCCCCTGATCTTCGGGCCGCCGGTGCTCCGAACACTCCCCCGGCATCGCGTCAGGGCCGATATCAGGGTCCGACCAGGGTCGAACCGACTGCCGTCCCGGTGCCGCGCCCGTCACCATGGACTCATGACAGATCACGAGCACGCCGCGACGGGTCCGGGGCCCGGCCCCGGCCCGCGCCCACCGCTGGGCGCCGGGCCGCGGGACGCCGCCCCCGCCGCGGATGCCGCGGGTGGTGCGGGGGGCGATGCAGCCGACGCGGGCGCTCCCGCCGGCACCGACGTCCCCGGTCCTCCCCACACGTTCCGGCGCGACCGGCGGCACAAGACGCTCGCCGGGGTGTGTGCGGGTCTCGGACGGCAGTGCGACATCGATCCGGTGATCTTCCGGATCACCCTCGCGGTGCTCTCCGCGACCGGCGGCATCGGCCTCATCTTCTACGGCTTCGCCTGGCTCTTCGTCCCCTACGACGACGAGGACGAGAACGAGGTGCGCAAGCTGCTGACCGGCCGGGTCGACGGCCAGGCGCTGGCGGCCGTGCTGTTCGCCCTGGTCGGCTGCGGGGTCTTCCTGACCATGCTGAACAACGGCGGGGTGCTGTCCTTCGCCGTCATACTCTCCCTCCTGCTGGCGGGCGCCGGGTACTGGTCGCAGCGGCGGAAGGCTCCGGACCCCGACCCCGTCTCCGCCCAGGCCGTCGCCGACGCCCCGCCGGAGGCCCAGGCACCCCCGGTCCTGATCACCTGGCCCTCCTGGTGGCGGGACCCCGTGGTCAAGGACGGCAGCCACGTCGGCGGGACGGGCTACCTGTGGGGTCCACCGGACTCCGAGGACCGGGACATCGCGGCGGCCGTCAACATCGGCCGCGGGGTCCGGGGCGGCGGCCGCGTCGCCGCGGGCGACCGGCGCTCGGGATCCCCTCAGCCGCGCGGCCCCCGCGGCATCGGCGGCTGGGTGTTCCTGTTCGCCCTGCTCGCCGGCTTCCTCGGCACCCGGCTGACCTGGGACGAGCAGCCGCTCGGCACCAGTCTGCAGACCGGCCTGGCCTGTGCGCTCGCCGTCTTCGGCGTCGGTATCGCGGCCAGCGCCTTCCTGGGACGCACGGGAGCCGGCACGATCTTCCTGGCGATCATCACGGCGGGACTGCTCGCCGGATCGGCCGCCCTGCCGAAGGACGTCGGCACCGAATGGGTCCGGACCACCTGGGAGCCCACGACGGTGGCCGGCGTGCGCGAGCAGTACGACATCGGGGCCGGCAGCGGCACCCTCGACCTGTCCGGGCTGGACCTGGCCGAAGGGCAGACCGTGACCACTCGGGCCGACGTGGGCATGGGCCGAATACGGGTCGTCGTGCCGCGGGACGTGACCGTGCGGCTGAGCGTCGAGGTGGGCGTGGGCGACATCCAGCTGCCCGGAGACGGCAAGAAGGACGTGGACGTGGCACCGGGCAAGCACAAGGAGGTCACCCTGTCCCCCACCACGGGCGGCAAGAACGCCGGCACGCTCGACCTCGACCTCCAGGTCGGCGTCGGACAGGCGGAGGTGACCCGTGCTGCGTCATAGGTTCCAGCCCGGGCGGCTGGTCGCCGGCGTCTTCCTGACCCTGGCGGGCGTCATCTACGCCGGGGACGCGGGTGGTCTCTGGGACACACCGTGGTTCGTGGTGATCCCCGTCGTCATGGGCGGCCTCGGCCTCGCGGGAGCGGTCGGCGTCCTGGCCCGGTCCGTACACCGGCGCCGCGGTGCACGCCGCGCGGCGAAAGGGGACCAGCCCCGGGCGGGCCTTCCCGGCTGACGGCTGACGGCTGACGGCGCACGGACGGCCGGCTCCCGCGGGCCGACCCGACGAAGTGAGAGTTCACGCCCGGCGCGGAAGGCCTCCGAGGAAAGCTCCGTCCGCCCACTCCGCCGGCAGCCGGCACAACCTTCCCGGTCGCACCGGACGACTGCGGAACCTACTGGTACCCGCCCGTCCGCTGTCGTCGTCGGGAGCGCAGGACGGCGTCCAGGGAGAGCAGGGGTGCGCCCGCGAGGACGAGAGGGATCCAGGCCATGAGGTAGACGAGATCATTGCCGTAGTAGTACGGGTCGGCGGCCCAGCTGACGGTCAGCCACAGGCTGAGCGAGATCAGCGCGCCGCCGAGCGCCGCCAGGCGCGTCAGCAGTCCGAGCAGCGTGCCGATGCCGACGGCCAGCTCGCCCAGGGCGATGGCGTACCCGAAACCGGAGGGGCTCTTCAGCGCCAGGTCGACCAGGGAGGGGAGGGCCGAGGAATCGCGGACGGCACGCATCATGTCGCCGACGGAGCCGGCGCCCGCGTCCTTCATGAAGGCGCTGTCGGTGAGTTTGTCCAGACCCGCGTAGATGAAGGTGACACCCAGGAAGATCCGTAGGGGCAGGAGGGCGTACCGGGTGGACTGGTCCCGCCAGTCACCGCCGCCCGGGTGCGAGGTGTACGCATCCGTCCGCATACCGTGAGTCATCTTTGCCAGCCGCCTCTCGCCCGCGTGCCGAGACATGCTCAACAGAGCATACGTACGACGTACAGGCCGCGTTCAATCCCTCTTCGACCGGTTTCTTCCTGTCGGTTTCGACAGGTGGTCGTTATCGACAGGTTGGCGATTCCTGGAGGTTGGCGTTTCCGGGAGGCGGGTGTTCTCGGGAGGCGAGTGTTCCCGGGGGTTGGCGATGCGACAGATCACCGGTCGGCAGCGGGCTCGGCGGCGAAGTGTCAGTCCGTCACATCGATGGCGTACCGATTGGTTTCCACGCCCGCGCTCGTGACCACCTGGACGTCCACGCGGCCCGGTTCCACGTCCGCCGGCACCGGGACCGTCAGCAGGTCGTCCGTGGGGTTGCTGAAGCCGCCCGTCACGGGGACCAGCGGCACGTGGACGTTGACCGCGCCGATGCGGACGACCATCCGGGACAGCCGGTCCGCGCGTTGAGCACCCGGTGGTACGAAGCCGGCGCCGCGGATCTCGATGTCGTCGCCGGTGCGGATCGGCGCGTCCAGGTCACCGGCCTCCCGCGCCCGTACCACGGAGAGGATCACGGGACGCCCGCCCTCCGCGTACTTCGCGGCCACATAGGTCGCCGCCGAGACCAGCACCACGACCGCCAGCCCCCACGGCAGATCCGGCAGTTGTTCCGAGCGCCGGGCCAGCCGCACCGCCGCGAACACCAGGGCGACGGTGCTGATCACCACGTACTGGATGTCGGCGAAGGAACCGCGTCCCGCGTCGTCCGTCAGCAGGTCGGCCGCACGCGGCCGGTCCGCCCGTACCTTCTGCAGCCGCTGCCCCAGCACCCGCAGTCCGACGACCCGCCGCACCAGCACCGCGATCCCGCACACCACCGCCAGCACCGTCACCGCGCCGACGCCGCGGGCGAGGTCCAGCCCGGAGATCAGCGCGTCCCGTCGGCCGTGGCCCGAGGCAACCGCCAGCTGTCCGGCCAGGACGAGTACCGCGTAGGCGACGAAGAGCACCCAGAGGGCCGCCACGGCCCGGGACGTGGACAGACGGTTGTCCTCGCCGATGACCGGGGCCAGCGCCCCGCCCCGCGCCCGGTGGAACCACGACGCCGCCGTCAGCGCACCGGCCACGACCAGCGCGGCCGCCAGCCCGGCGGTGCGCGCTGCCGTCCAGCCGGTTCCGATCGCGGTGAGCGACTGCCCCAGGAGCAGCAGCACGACCGCGGCCCACACGACGGCCGCCGTGCGGCGCCCCAGGTTCGCGAGCCACGCCCGGCCCTCGGCACGACCGCGTTCGGCGACGAGTCCCGCGGACTGGGTCAGCTCCTCCGAAACCCACTGCCGGGAAGCCGAGGGCGAGTGCGCCACCGCGGCCGGCAGCCCTTGTCCGGCCGCGAACTCGTCCCGCCTGACCAGGAACGCGGCAACCGCCCGGCGGTGCCCCTCACGGGCGCCGTGCGGACAGTCCCCGCAGGTGCAGCCGCCCCCGTGCGCCGCCTCGTACGCGCCTTTGTCCGAGCCGCTCCCGCGTCTCGCCTCCTGCACCGCCACGCCCGACGCCCGCCTTCCCGAACCCTGCGAAACCCAGTATCGACAACTCCGGCACCGCCCGCGGCAGAACCCGTAAGTCCCGTGGGACGAAAGCGAATTGTGCCGTACACAACCCCCTGCGCGCGCGCCGCCCCCGGTCCGCTCTGCTCAGCGCGGGTGACACGCGGACCGCCGTGTTGACCCGGCTGCGAGAATTCCCTTATGGCCGAGATCATCCAGCGCGACGGGACCTGGGCGTTCGACGGCAGTACGGTCCGGATCACGCCGGGTCTGCACCGCTCGGTTCCGCTGTTCCGGCAGACGTACGGAGAGGTCTCGGTGCCGCTGGAGGCCGTCGCGGGCGTCGTCTTCGAGCCGGAACGCAAACGCGGGCGGCTGCGTCTGAGACTGCGCGAGGGCGCCGACCCCCTCCTCCAGGCGACCGGCGGCCGGCTGCCCGACGCGGCGGACCCGTACCGGCTGACGGTGGACATCGACCACTGCGGGGTCGCCGAGTACGTCGCCGCGGAGATCCGCCGCGCGCTGCTGCTCGACCGGATCCCCGAGGAGCCCGCGCAGGCCTACCTGCTGCCCGGGCCGCCGGTGCCGGTCTCGGTGCGTTCCTCCGACGGCACGGTCTCCTTCGACGGCGCCCGGGTTCGGGTCGACTGGGCCGACACCTCCGACCGGGTCAAGCGCGCCTCCGGCCCGCGGATCATCGACATCGGCGACCTGGCACAGGTCGAGTGGCTTCCCAACTCAGGGGTGTGCGACGGTTTCCTGCGGTTCGTGACCCGGGAGACGGTGTTCTCCACGCTGCCGCCGGAGAAGGACCCGTACGCCCTGGACCTGTGGGGCAGCGCCCGCCGCGATCTGCTCACCGCGCTGATCGCGACCGCGGTCACGGCCCGGCTGCCGCATCCGTCGGCCCGTACGGACGGTGCGGGCCGTTCGGACGGTGCGGGCGGTGCGGGCGGTGCGGGGCGTTCGGGCGGTGCGGGCGGTGCGGGCGCCACTTCGGAGCGCGTCGGGAGCGGATCCCCGCCCCGGCGGGTCACACCCGCCGTACCGTCGGCACCGTCCGCAGCGGACCACCACGACGTCCTGCTGCGCAGGCTGCGCGAGCTGGGCGAGCTGCATCGCAGCGGCGTTCTCACGGACGCGGAGTTCGCCGCGACGAAGACGGCCGTACTCAGGGACTTCTGAACCCGGGGACATCTGAGCGCGGACGGGTTCCGGTTCGATGTCCGACACGAGGTGTCGGGTATGAGGTCCACACTCGGGGTATGACATCGAGCACCGTCGCCGACTGGGCCGCCTTCGCCACCGCCGAACCCGCACTGGCCGCGACCGTCGAGGCACGCTTCGGCGCGTACACCCACCACACCCTCGCCACCCTGCGCAGGGACGGCTCACCCCGCACCAGCGGTCTGGAGGTGCGTTTCCTGGGCGGCAAGCTGTGGCTCGGCATGATGCCCGGTTCGCTGAAGGCGCTCGACCTGCGCCGCGACCCGAGGTTCGCGCTGCAGGCGAACCCGGGGGACGGCACCGGCATGGGGGGCGGGGACGTACGGATCGGCGGCCGGGCGGTCGAGGTCGAGGAGGCCGAGGCGCGGGCCGCGTACGTGAAAGAGGTGGAACCGCCGGAGCCGTTCCACCTCTTCCGTACCGAGCTGACGGAGGTCGTACGGACCTGCGTCGAGGGCGACTGCCTGGTCGTCCAGGTCTGGCAGCCCGGGGAGCCCCTGCGCACGGTCAGGCGCGCATAGGGCCGGGGGTCACTCCCACTCGATCGTCCCCGGGGGCTTCGAGGTCACGTCGAGGACGACCCGGTTGACGTCCTTGACCTCGTTGGTGATGCGCGTCGAGATCTTGGAGAGCACGTCGTACGGCAGCCGGGACCAGTCGGCCGTCATGGCGTCCTCGGAGGAGACGGGCCGCAGCACGATGGGGTGGCCGTAGGTGCGGCCGTCGCCCTGGACGCCGACGGAGCGGACGTCCGCGAGCAGCACCACGGGGCACTGCCAGATGTCACGGTCGAGGCCGGCCGCGGTCAGCTCCTCGCGGGCGATGGCGTCGGCCTCGCGGAGCAGGTCGAGCCGCTCCTTGGTGACCTCGCCGACGATCCGGATGCCGAGGCCCGGGCCCGGGAACGGCTGGCGCTGGACGATCTCGTCCGGCAGGCCGAGCTCCTGGCCGACCATCCGGACCTCGTCCTTGAACAGCTGGCGCAGCGGCTCGATGAGCTGGAACTCGAGGTCCTCGGGGAGCCCGCCGACATTGTGGTGGGACTTGATGTTCGCCGTGCCGGTGCCGCCGCCGGACTCGACGACGTCCGGGTAGAGGGTGCCCTGGACGAGGAACTCCACGGCGGGGCCCTCGTCGGCGATGATCTCGGCCTGGGCCTGCTCGAAGACGCGGATGAACTCGCGGCCGATGATCTTCCGCTTCTCCTCGGGGTCGGAGACCCCGGCCAGCGCGTTCAGGAACCGCTCGCTGGCGTCCACGACCTTCAGCTGCACGCCGGTCGCGGCGACGAAGTCCTTCTCGACCTGCTCGGTCTCGCCCTTGCGCATCAGTCCGTGGTCGACGTAGACGCAGGTCAGCTGGGAGCCGATGGCCTTCTGGACGAGGGCGGCGGCGACGGCGGAGTCCACGCCGCCGGACAGGCCGCAGATGGCGCGCTTGTCGCCGACCTGCTCGCGGATGGCCGCGACCTGCTCCTCGATGACGTTGCCCGTGGTCCAGTTCGGGCGCAGGCCCGCACCCCGGTACAGGAAGTGCTCCAGCACCTGCTGTCCGTGCGTGGAGTGCATCACCTCAGGGTGGTACTGGACGCCGTAGAGCTTCTTCTCGTCGTTCTCGAAGGCGGCGACCGGGACGACGTCCGTGGAGCCGGTGACGGTGAAGCCCTCGGGGGCGGCGGAGCAGGCGTCGCCGTGGGACATCCACACGGCCTGCTCGGCCGGGGTGCCCTCGAAGAGGGTGGAGGACGGCTTGGAGACCGACAGGTCGGTGCGGCCGTACTCACGGGCGCCGGAGTTGTCGACGGTGCCGCCGAGGGTCTGCGCCATCAGCTGGAAGCCGTAGCACATGCCGAAGACGGGGACGCCGGCCTCGAACAGGGCGCGGTCGACGGTCGGGGCGCCGGGCTCGTACACCGATGAGGGGCCGCCGGAGAGGACGATGGCCGCCGGGTTCTTGGCGAGCATCTCCGCGACCGGCATGGAACTCGGCACGATCTCGCTGTAGACCCGCGCCTCGCGGACACGGCGGGCGATGAGCTGGGCGTACTGCGCGCCGAAGTCGACGACCAGGACGGTGTCGGGGGCGGCGGCAGCGGGAGTCGCTGATGACACGGGGTGCCTTCCGGCGGTCGGGCGGGGGTCTTGTGCTCCCGATTCTACCGAGGCGGGCAGGTGACACGTCCCGCCCGTGGTGCCCGGCGACCACCGCCCGCACGTCTCACCATGCGAACCGGCTTGGACACCGTCCGTCCCCGGGGCATACTGGCCCCATGCTCACGCACCAGACCTTCGTCTTTACCTATGGCAACCGGCCCGCCGGCTGCCATGGTCGTGCTGCTTGAGCAACTGACAAGCGACTTCCCAGGCGCCCCGGGCCGACAAGGTCCGGGGCGTCTGGCGTTTCCGGGTTTGTCGGCCGGGCCACCACCCCTTCGGCGAGGAGCCACCGACATGACCGTCACCGCAGCAGACACGGCCGACAAGACCGGCGCCCGCACCACCGAGGCCGCCGACGTGATCACCGGCGCCCGTGAACGCATCGACGCCCTCGACGACCGGATCATCGGGCTGATCCAGGAACGGATGGCCGTCTCCGCCGTCATCCAGGAGGCGCGGATCACCTCCGGTGGCCGGCGCGTGAACCTCTCCCGCGAGATGGAGGTCCTCGACCACTACCGCCAGGCGCTGGGCAAGCCGGGTACGGCGCTGGCGATGACGATGCTGGAGCTGTGCCGCGGGCGCGTCTGAGGGCCGCGGCCGAGTCCGGGCGTCTTCTCACCCGTACGGCGCGTGACCGGTGCCCGAGCCCGTCGTTGGTCCCGGTGTCCGTGTCAGCCAGGGGCGGGCCCGAAAGAACCACGCGTGGCTCGCTGGAGCGGTGAGACGTGCGGATCGTGCCGTGCGTCGTGGGACCTCGCTCCAGAAAAGTGACCGGACGGCAGGGGACAGCAGCCCGGTCACCCAAGAGAACGGCCGGCTCCGGGGACGCCCGGAGCCGGCCGACGGAAGAAGGGTCCGGGTCCGGACCGAGCGGCCGCGGAGGCCGTCCCCTCCCGCACGATGCGGCGCGCGGACCGGCCGAGTCCCGTACGCAGCCCCCACACCACCACTCACGCCACTCGAGGCAAGCGGCGCAACCCCCCGGCGCCGCTCCCCGGGCACCGGCGCAGCCCTGACGCCGGTGCTGGCCGAGGAAGGGCCCCGCGGCGCACCTCCCGCGGGGCCCTTCGCCGTGCCCCGCCCTCCCCGCTCTCCCCGCTCTCCCCCGCTCTCCCCTCCCGGCCGTCTGCCTTTCCCTCTCCCCACCCACCCACGGGCGTGACGTGGGTCACATAAAGTTCTTGTGAGTTCGGGGGCAACCATTCACAGACTTCGCCGATCAAACAGGCCGAACCGATCGAGCAGACCGGTCCGAAGGGTCCACCGCGTCCCACACGCGGAGGCCTCCTCAGAGCCCCGTACCGCCATCATCGCGGTACGCCTGACTTCACGAGGTCTTCATGAAGCTTCGCCGCGCCATCGTGACCATGGCCGCGACGTCCGTCATCGCTCCGCTGGCACTCCTGTCGGCACCGGCCGCCTCCGCGACCGAGAGCCCGGCCCCGGCAGCGAGCTCCTCGTCCGGGACGGACACCTCCTCGGGCGATCAGAACGACTCCTCCGACGGGAAGACGACCCCCACGGACGAGCAGAGCACCCCGTCGGACGACCAGTCCACGCCGTCCGACGACCAGAGCACGCCGTCCGACGACCAGTCCACGCCGTCGGACGACGCGTCGACGCCGTCCGACGACGAGAGCACCCCCGGCGGTTCCGGGACGACCGACCCCGCCCCCTCCACGTCGGCGCCGACCGACGAGCCGACGGAGCCGGAGGAGCCCGAGGTCCCGTTCTGCGAGGAGCTCGACTCCGAGTACTCCGCCGCCAAGGTGTCGGCGGACATCAAGGGCCTGCCGGGCAAGATCGTCGCGGGCGACGGCCACCACGCGTTCCAGCTCGTCGTCACCAACGAGTCGAAGACCGACGTCAAGGAGGTCGCGTTCTACGCCGAGGTGGAGAACTTCGAGTTCGAGGACGAGTCGAAGTTCCTCAGCTCGTACGTCGACCTGGAGTTCAAGAACCCCGAGACCGGCGCCTGGGACCGCATCGGCAGCGACGAGTGGGCCGGTGACTACTTCTTCTTCGTGGAGAAGCTGAAGGCCAAGGCGAGCAAGACCGTCGACCTGCGGGTCAGCATCGACGCCAAGGCCCCGGCCGGCGACGCCTACTCCTTCGCCTTCGGCGCCTACCTGGACAACGTCGACGGCCAGGAGTGCATCGCCGCGGGCTGGGCCGAGTACCCCTTCCAGGTCCTGAAGCCCGGCTCCAGCAACCCCGCCCCGGGCACCGCCACTCCGAACGACAAGGGCGGCAAGGGCGGCAAGGGCGGCAAGATCTCGGTGAAGAAGCCGCAGGGCAACGTCTCCCAGCTGCCGACCGGCAGCCTCGCCGAGACCGGTTCCAGCTCCGCACTGCCGATGATCGGGCTCGCCGGCGGACTCGCCGTCGTCGTCGGTGGCGGCGCGGTGTTCCTGGTCCGTCGCCGCAAGGCCGGTATCGAGGCGTAACCAGCGGTACGGCCTGACGGCAGAACAGTAAGGCCGCAAGACGGGAAGGACCTGCGCTCGGAGGGGGGCGCAGGTCCTTCCGTGTGTCCGCTGCCGCTACTTCTTCGGCGGCACCGCCGGTATCCCCAGGAACGGCAGCCGCAGCGCGCCGAAGGCCTCCGCCGGAACCGCCGGGGACTTCGGCTCGACGGGGGCGAGGCGTTCGTACGCCGTTCCCTGGGCCGGGCGCGGGTCGCTCTCACCCTTGTTCGGCCAGTACGCCATCGCGCGCTCGGCCTGGGCCGTGATGGTCAGGGACGGGTTGACGCCCAGGTTCGCCGAGACCGCGGCACCGTCGACGACCGAGATGCCGGGATGCCCGTAGAGCCGGTGGTACGGGTCGATGACGCCCGTCTCGCGCGAGGCGCCGATCGGGCAGCCGCCCAGGAAGTGCGCGGTGAGCGGGGTGCCCATCAGCTCGCCGACGTTGGAGCCGGCGAAGCCGCCGATCTCGGCCGCCAGGGCCGAGGCACCCTCCGTCGCGGCCTTGATCTGCTTGGGGTTGGGCGAGCCGTGGCCCTGGCGGGCGGTGAGCAGACCCTTGCCGATGCCCGCCGGCTTCAGATGCGTCGTCAGGGAGTTGTCCAGTGACTGCATCACCAGGCCGATGATGGTCCTCTCCGACCAGCGCCGGTTGGACAGGGAGCGCAGGATCCACGTGGGGTGCCTGGCCGCGTGGCCCAGGAAGCCCAGGACGCGGGACGCGCCCGAGGCGGTGGGCCCGGCGTAGGGGACCTGGAGGATCGACAGGCCGCCCATCGAGTTGGAGCCCTTGCCGTAACGGACCGGCTCGATGTGGGTGCTGGCGTCCGGATGGATCGAGGACGTGATGGCGACGCCGCGCGTGAAGTCGGCCCGCGGCTCGCCGGTGGCCCTGCGGTAGCGCCGGTCGTCGGTCTGGGCGCCGACCAGGGCCTCGGAGTTGGTGCGGGTCAGCTCGCCGAGCCTGTCGGACAGGTGGGGGAGCCGGCCGCTCGCCTTCATGCGGTGCAGCAGCGTCTGGGTGCCGTAGGTGCCGGCGGCGAGGACGACCCGGCGGGCCGTGAAGGTGCGGCCCGCGCCCTTCTTCTGCCGGTGGGTGGGGAGGGTGGCCAGCGCGAACCCGCCGCGTGAGTCGTCGGTGACCGAGACGACCGTCGTCATCGGGTGCACGACCGCGCCCGCCTTCTCGGCGAGGTACAGGTAGTTCTCGTTGAGGGTGTTCTTCGCGCCGTGCCGGCAGCCGGTCATGCACTCGCCGCACTCGTTGCAGGCCCTGCGGTCGGGGCCCGCGCCGCCGAAGTAGGGGTCGGCCACCCGCTCCCCCGGCTTCGCCCTCGTCGTGCCGTCGGCGTCCCGGCCGTCGCCGAAGAAGACGCCGACCGGCGCCATGTGGAAAGTGTCGCCGACGCCCATCCGCTCGGCGGCGGCCTTCAGGTGCACGTCGGACGGGGTCGTCGTCGGGTTCAGCCGGACCCCGAGCATGCGCCGGGCCTGGTCGTAGTACGGCGTCAGCTCGTCGTGCCAGTCGGTGATGTCCCGCCACTGGGGGTCGTCGAAGAAGGGCTTCGGCGGGACGTAGAGGGTGTTGGCGTAGTTGAGGGACCCGCCGCCGACACCGGCGCCCGCCAGGACCATGACATTCCCGAGCAGGTGGATGCGCTGGATGCCGAACATGCCGAGCCTGGGAGCCCAGAGGTAGTTCTTGAGGTCCCAGGAGTTCCTGGGCAGCGACGCGCGGGTGAAGCGGCGGCCGGCCTCCAGAACACCGACCCGGTACCCCTTCTCGGTGAGGCGGAGGGCGGACACGGATCCGCCGAACCCCGACCCCACGACGACGACGTCGTAGTCGTAGTCGTGGTCGTTCTCGTCCCGGGTCCGGGCGGACTGCTCCTGCGACACGTGCTCTCCTCGTCGAGAACGGGTACGGGTACGGGTGACGGCTGTTCAGTACGGCTCAGTTCTGCTCAGGACTGCTCAGGGCTGCTCAGCGGAAGCGGAAGGCCTTCATCAGGCGCAGGCTCCGGTTCATGAACGCCGCGTACTTCTCGTCGTCCATCCCCAGCGACGGCGCCATCGGCAGCAGCCGCTGGTGGGCGACGGTCTGGGCCTCGGTGTACTTGAGGATGCCCTCGGAGCCGTGCCTGCGGCCGAGGCCGGAGGCCTTCATGCCGCCCATCGGGGACTGGACGCTGCCGTAGGCGGGGGCGTAGCCCTCGTTGATGTTGACGGTGCCGGTGCGCAGGCGGGCGGCGACGTCGCGGCCACGCCGGGCGTCCCGCGTCCAGACCGAGGAGTTCAGTCCGTACGGCGTGGAGTTGGCCTGCTCGACCGCCTCGTCCTCGGTCGTGAAGCGGTAGACGGAGACGACCGGGCCGAAGGTCTCCTCGGTGCACACGGTCATGGGGGCCGCGACCCCGTCGAGAATGGTCGGCTCGTAGAAGTACGGGCCGATGTCCGGACGGGCGACTCCGCCGGCGACGAGCTTCGCGCCGTGCGCGACCGCGTCCGCCACGTGCCGCTCGACGGTCTCCAGTTGCCGCTCCCCCACCAGCGAGCCCATGTCGGCGCCGTAGGCCAGGGAGGTGCCGAGCCGCATGGCCCTGGTGCGGGCGGCGAAGCGCTCCAGGAACGCGTCGGCGACGGACTCGTGGACGTAGAGCCGCTCGATGGAGATGCAGAGCTGGCCGGCCGAGGAGAAGCAGGCGCGTACGGCGCCCGCGGCCGCCTTCTCGATGTCGGCGTCCTCCAGCACCAGCATGGCGTTCTTGCCGCCGAGTTCGAGGCAGACGCCGACCAGGCGGGCGGCGGCGCCCTGGGCGACCTCGCGGCCGGTGCGGGTGGAGCCGGTGAAGGAGACGTAGTCGGCGTGCCTGACGACCTCGGGGCCGACGACCGGCCCGTCGCCGAGGACGACCTGGAAGACCTCCGCGGGCAGTCCGGCCTCGATGAGCAGGTCGCGGGCCCACAGGGCGGTCAGGCAGGTCTCGGTGTCGGGTTTCATGACGACCGCGTTGCCCGCGACGAAGGCGGGGAGCGCGTCGCCTACGGACAGCTCCAGCGGGTAGTTCCAGGGGGCGATCTGGCCGACGACGCCGCGCGGGTGGCGCAGTTCGGTGACCTTCGTCAGGGCCGGTACGGCGCCGGTGTGCCGCTTGGGCCGCAGATACGCGGGGGCCTTGCGGCCGTAGTGCCGGGCGGCGACGGCGACGGCCTGCACCTCCTCGTGGGCGTGCAGGCGGGCCTTGCCGGTCTCCAGCTGGATGAGGTCGAGGACCTCGGCCTGGCGTTCGAGGACCAGGTCGTGGAAGCGGAGCAGGACGGCGGCGCGCTGCCGTACCGGTGTGCGCTCCCACACGGCCTGGGCGGCGCGGGCCCGCTCGAAGGCGGCGGCCACGTCCTCGGGCGTCGACTCGGGCAGGTCGGCCAGCTTCTCACCGGTGAACGGCGTGTGGTTGGCGGTGCGGCCGGAGCCGGCCACGCCCTTGGTGAGCTGGGCGACCAGTTCGGGCGTGACCACGTCGGCGGCGGTGCGGGCGCCCGCCGGGGCGGGGGCGAGAGGGTTCGTGCCGGTGATGTCCGGGGCCTGCGCGTCCGTCATGAGCCGCAGGGTATGACGCCGTGAGGGCTTTGTGTACCCGTCGGTAATCGGGATTCACCGAGTGCTCACACAACGCCAGTGATCGCTGGCAACGAACCCGCTGATCAGGGCGTTACGGGGGAGGGCTGGACCTGATCGATGCGCACCGCCCCGGAGTGGGGCCGGGGTCGCCGGCCACTGCCGTCGTGGCCTCGGCGGCCTGCCCGTCGAGCGCCCGGCCGGTCGGTGCCCGGCGCGTCGGCGCCGACGCGCCGGCCCGGGCGGTACGGCTGCGCGACGAACCGGTCCTGGTCCTTCGTCAGGGGTGGTGGATCTCCCGGTCGGCGATCGCCTCCGTCCACCACGGCCACGTCGTGCGCGTCGACCACCGCGGGGTGGTCGAGCGGGGCCGCGGCGGGCGGTACGGCCATCCGCCGCCCGTGGCCCTCGGTCGCAGACCCGTGACGCACGCTGCCGCTCATCTCCTGCTCAGGTGCGTCGCGGCGGACTCCGAGGGGAACGGAGACGCGAAGGAGGCCCCGGAGGAGGCCCCGGGGGAAACGTCGGTGGAGACCTCGGAAGAGGCTTCGGAAGACCCGGCGGACGGTGGCATCGGCTCCGTCGTGGCGGGCGCCGAACTCGTCGGCGTATCGCCGCCGTCGGCGTCGCCGTCCGCGAGCAGCGCCGCGGTGGTGACGCCCGCGCCCGCCGCCGCGACGACCAGCAGCACCGCGAGGAGCACGCCCCGTGTCACGCGCCGGGGTTCACCGTCCTGGTGCAGCGCCGGCGTACGGCCCGTGGCCAGGAAGGCGCGCAGCATCCGCTCGGCCTCCGCCGCGTCCAGCCGCCGTCCCGGGTCGCGTTCCAGCAGGCCCCGTACGACGGGGAGGATGGGCTCGGCCTGTGCGGGCGGGCGGATCTCCTCGGTGACCACGGCGTGCAGGACGCCGCCCAGCGAGTCCCGGTGGAAGGGGGACGCGCCGCTGAGGACCGCGCACAGCAGTACGCCCAGGGACCACAGGTCGGACTCCGGCCCGGTCCCGGCACCGGACATCCGCTCGGGGGCGGTGTACTCGGGGGAACCGACGAAGGAACCGGTCTCGGTGAGGGTGGTGGCGCCCGCCACCTGGGCCACGCCGAAGTCGGTGAGGACGACCCGGCCGTCCTCGGCCACCAGCACGTTCGACGGTTTCACGTCCCGGTGCAGGATGCCGGCCGCGTGCGCGGTGCGCAGGGCGCCCAGCAGGGCGATGCCGATCCGCGCGGCCTCGGTGGCGTCGACCGGGCCGTGGGTCAGCACCCGGTCGGCGAGTGAGCCGCCGTCGACCAGTTCCATGACCATGTAGGCGCGTGCGTCGGCCTCGACCACGTCGTGCACGACGATGACGTGCGGATGGCTCAGCTGCGCGACCGCCCGGGCCTCGCGCAGGGTGCGCTCGCGGCGCCGCCGGGCCTCGGCCGCGGAGAGGCTCTCGTCGAGGGGGAGCGCCTTCACGGCCACCTCGCGGGCGAGCAGTTGGTCGGTCGCCCGCCACACGATGCCCATGCCGCCGCGGCCGAGCCGCTCGTGGAGCCGGTAACGGCCCGCGATGACACGCCCGCCCGCCCCCTCGGTCATCATGCGTCCCATCATGCCGCACCGGACGCACCGACTCCGGGCCGCCGTCACACGGGTGGCCGACAACCGACGGGTCCCGGGCGCGGCCCGGCCGGCTGCCGGCCGTCGTACGGCGGAGGTCAGCCGGTGTTCTCCTGCCAGCTCTGCAGCACCGACGTGAACTGCCGCCGCATGGTCGGCCAGTCGTTCGCCGGCCCCGACATGTTGAAGGCGTACTCGACGCCGTCGCGGGACATGTACGTTTCCGCCACGGCGCGTCGCGGTCCGGGGAAGGGGGTGTCCTTGGCCAGCGCGGTCCAGGCGTACTCCCACCGGGCGCTGTCGCGGTCGCGGTAGGTGGTGCGCTCCATGGTGACGCGCTGGTAGCCGACCAGGCGGTGGAGCTGCACCTCCAGGTCGAGCTGGTGCGCGTAGGGGTCGTTGTAGTCGGGAGCGGTGTCGACGGATATGCGGATGATGTGCTCGCCGCCGTCCGGGGTGTAGTCGACCTGCTGGAGTTCCCCGGAGTCGTCGAACTCCGTCCGCTGCCACCCCTCGGGCAGGTGGAGGCTGAAACCCAGCGGGTCGTCATGGCGGACCCAGTCGGCCGGGACGGAGCTGCCGGGGTCCTTGCCGGTCGTGACGGAAGCGGAAGGGGAGGGGGAAGTGGGGGTCGAGGACGAGGAGGGGGACGGCGAGTGGGTGGTGTCCGAACCGGCCGACGCGCCGCCCTCGTCCCGCTGCTGGACCACCACGACGGTGCCCGCACCGACCAGGGCCGCGACGGCCACGGCCAGGGCGAGCGTGCGCAGCCGGCCGCGCCGGGGACGCCGGGGACCGGCCGTGCCCGCGGGTCCGGCCGGCGCATGCCCCGCCGGCACGGGGCCCGGCGGCGCGTCGCCGGACGCCGGACGTCCCGTCGCCGCGGGGCCGACCACCGTCGGGCCGGTCATCGGCCGGTACGGCGTCGCGGTGTTCCCGCCCGTCTGCCCCGCAGTCCCCCAGGGGGCCGTGCCGCCGTGCCCCGGCGGGCCCGAGTACTGCGTCGGCACATACGCCTGGGCCGCGTCCGGACGCCGTCCCTCCGCCGCCTCCGCGAGCATCTGCTCGGCTTCGGTGACGTCGGGCCGGGTGGCCGGATCCTTGCGCAGCAGGGCGCTGATGACGGGCCCGAGCGGTCCGGCGTACCGGGGCTCGGCGGCCTCCTCCTCGACGACCGCCTGCATGGTGGTGAGCGGCGACGTACGCCGGAACGGCGATCTGCCTTCCACCGCCGTGTACAGCGTCGCGCCGAGCGCCCACAGGTCGGAGGCGGGGCCCGGGTCGTGGCCGCGGACGCGTTCGGGTGCCAGGTAGTCGACGGAGCCGACGACCTCCCCGGTCCGCGTGATGGTGGAGTCGCCCTCGATCTGCGCGATGCCGAAGTCGGTGAGCAGCACCCGGCCGTCGTCGGCGAGCAGTACGTTGCCGGGCTTGACGTCGCGGTGCAGGACACCGGCGGTGTGCGCGGCGCGCAGGGCGCGCAGCACCCACAGGCCGACACGGGCGGCCTCCCGCGGCTCGACCCGTTCCTCCTCCTTGACCGCGTCGGCCAGTGAGCGGCCCTCGACCAGCTCCATCACGATCCAGGGCCGGCCGTCGTGCTCGAGTACGTCGTGCACGGTGACGACGGCCGAGTGATTGATCCGCGCCGCCGCGCGCGCCTCCCCCCGGGTGCGTGCCAGCAGGATCGCCTGGTCGCTCTCGGAGACGTAGAGCGCGGCGGTCAACTCCTTGATGGCGACGGTCCGGTGCAGCACTTCGTCGTGTGCGCGCCACACCCGGCCCATGCCGCCGCTGCCGATGGCGTCCTCGAGCCGGTAACGGCCCGCGACGAGCCGGCCCTGCATCTGATTCACGTTGCCCCGCAATGGTCTTGTCCAGGGCCAGACTAGGGACCGGCCCGCGTCCGGGGAACGGGTGGGGTGACATGGAACCGCCTTTGTGACGGTTGTCGCTTTCTGCGCCGGACGTCAACCATGCGGCCGAACGTCCGGCGTACCGACGGCATCTGGCAGGCAGTCAGCCCGTGTACTGGTAGGTCGCCGCCGCCTGTTCGTACAGCCGCGTCACCTCGTCGCGTTCCGCCTCCGGGCCGCGGACCTGCAGCACGTGGTAGCGGCCGTCGATCAGCATCGCGGCGTTGCGCACGTACAGCTCGCCGCTGTCGGCACCGGTCCAGGTGAACTGGCCCTCGGCCATGGTCCGTCCGCCGACCTCGATGGTCTTCAGGCCGCTGGAGGTGGACCAGCTGGAGGCGCGGTACGACTCCAGCTCGGGTTCGCTGTCGCGCTGGTAGACCATCGGGTCGTCACCGAACTCGGCCGCGCGGTCCCGGCCGGGTACGACGATGAGCTCGAAGTCGCCCTTGCCGTAGACGACCTGGCCGCTGCCGTTGCGGGGCGTGCGGGCCCAGCCCTCGGCGACCGCGACGCGGAAGCCCTCGGCGTCCTCACGGAGGGCGAAGCCGTCGGCGACGTCGGGGCGGTTGGACTGCGTCCCAGTGGAGCCGCCCCCCGTCCGGGAGGCACTGGGCCCGGACTCGGGGGACGTCTGCTCCGGCCGGGGCTCGCTGCTGACGTCCGGGGAACGCTCGGGCGGCGCGGGGCTCGCCTCTCCGGCGGCGCCCGTCCGGTCGGTGGGGCCGGTGCCGCCCGTGTCGCTCTTCGGCATGAAGAACAGGGCGTAGGCGACCGCTCCGGCCAGGGCGAGCAGTATCAGCAGGAGGAGTGTCCGGCCGAGGCTGCGCGGCGAACGGGCCGCCTCCTGTCTGCCCCGCTTGTGCCGTCCGTGGTGCGCGGGCAGCCCGGCGCGCCGCCTGCGCACCAGCTCGCCCCGGCGACGCACGATGGGCAGCCGGCCGGTCTCGGTGGGCGGGGCCGCGACGACGTGCAGGCCTGCCTCCGGTTCGGGCGCCGAGCGGATCAGTGAGCGCAGCCAGCCGCTCAGCTCCTCGAAGTCGATGCGTTCGGTGGGGTCCTGACGCAGCAGCGACTCCACGACCGGCCGCAGCGGCCCGCACTCCTCGGCGAACGCCGGCGGTTCCGCGCACACGATCTGCACCAGCTCGGCCGTCGAGTCCTCCGGGTAGGGCGCGTGGCCCTGTACGGCGCGGAAGAGCAGCGCGCCCAGCGCCCAGAGGTCGGTGGCGGGTCCGATGGGCGCGGCCAGCTGCCAGTTCTCGTGCACGGGTCCGGCCTGTTCCGGCGCCCACCGCTCGGTCACCGGTCCGACCACGGCCATCCGCGTCTGCCGCGCCCGTTCGGCGGCGAGTGCGGTGGCCGGTCCGCGCGGCGCGGGGGTGCGGGCGGCCGGGTCGTCCCAGGTCCCGGTGGTGGTCGCGGGGCCGGGGTCCTGCCGCGGGGCGGCGGGCAGGTCCCGTTGCGCCGCGGGGGCGGGAGGCGCGGAGGACAGGCCGGCGGGGGCGGAGGGGGCCCGGTCGCCGGCGGTGCGGGGGGTGGCACCGTGCCAGGAGGCGGTCCGTACGCCGTAGGGGTCGGTGATCTGCCCGGGCGGGGCGGTGTCGTGCGCTTCGGCGGCCCGGGCATCGGCGGGGGGCGTACCGGGGCCGGCGGCGTGCGGGGACTGGTCCGGACCGGGCACGGAGGAGGGCCGCGCCCCGCCGGACCGGGACCCGGCCCCGGTGCCCGTGCCACGGGGCGGCTGGACGGCGTCGGTGTCGTCGTCGGGGGCGGGGCGGGCGCCGGGCAGGGCCGCGCGGCCGTTCTGCGCCTCCTGGACGCGGGCCGCGGCCCGCGCACCGGCCCGGTAGGCGGCGATCGCCCCGGCGCGCGCGGCGCGCACGTCCCCGGCGGCGGTGAGCGGCGTGGGGGCGAGCCCGGCGGCAGCGCCGCCCTGCCCCTGGGCACCCGGTACGGGCAGCCCGCCGACGGCCCGCGCCTCGATGGCGGACCGCCGGGCAGCCTCGGGATCGGCATCGCCGGGTCCGGGCATCCCGGTCCGCACACCCCCGGAGGCGGCGCCCCCGGCCCCGGCCCCGGGACCAGGAAGACCCGGACCGCCAGGACCACCGGGGCCGGAGAACCCGGTGCCGGCACCCAAAGGACCAGGAAGCCCGGCCTCCGCCCCGGCTCCGCCAGGGCCGAGCACCCGGGTCTCCGTGCCCACGCCCCGGCCGAAGGTTCCGTCAGGGGCGGCCGCGGCGCCCGGGCCGTCCTCGCCGTCGGGGGCGGGGACCGGGTCGTACCCGCACAGCGCCTCCTCCGCCGCCCCGACCGCCAGGCCGGTCAGCATCACGCGCCCGTCGTCGCAGACGAGCACCGTGCGCGCGGTGATGTTGCGGTGCACCCAGCCGTACGTGTGGAGCACCCGCAGCGCCAGGAGGACGTCGGAGGCCACCTCGGCCGCCCGGTACGGGGTGAGCGGCTGCTCGGCGAGCAGGGCGGCCAGCGGCCTGGCGGCCACCAGCTCGCTGACGATCCACAGCGAGCCGCCCTCGGCGAACACGTCGAAGACCTGGTCCAGTCGCGGATGGTCGGGGACGGCGGCCGCGGCCTGCGCGGCCTCGACGGCACGCCGTACCACCGGGTCGGCCGGCCGCCGGGGGCCGCCGCCCGCGTCCGGCGACCGCCTGCCGGGGTGCCGGACACCGCCGTCCCGGGCCGTGAAGCCGTCGGGCAGGCCGTCCGCGTCGAGCACCTCGGCCTCGACGACCTCCGGCAACGGCACCTGCCGGATCAGGACTTCCTGGCCGCTGTACGTGTCGAAGGCCCGGGTCTCGGTGAGTTCGTACTCGTCGGACGGCGGCAGGGGCAGGCGGTAGCGGTCGGCGAGCACCCGTCCCGCATAGTCGTCCACGTCGCCACCCCCGGCAGCCCGTCGGTCAATTCCGTTCGCCCGGCGGGCCGTTCCGGCTGCTGACGGTCCGCAAGCCCTCACGATACGTGCCGGAGGCAACCCCCAAAGAGTGGATGCCAGATATCGGACCGCTCAAACCCGGGGCCCGACGGTTCAGGACTTGGGCCGGAAGGTCTTCGTCAGGGTCTGCCAGGTGTCCCGGCGCAGGTCACTGCCCCAGTCGGCGGCCTTCGCGGTGTACATGAGCGCGTAACCCTGGTGGTCGTTGACGACGAACCCCCGGTCCACGGTCCGGTACTCCGTGCCGCCGTCCGTGTAGGTGAACTCCCAGTCCGCCGCGTTCCAGCCGCGGTAGCCCACCTTCTCTATGCGGATCTTCTGGTACTGGGAGCGGACCATGTACCGCTCCTGGTTCTTCCAGTCCGCGACCGGGTCGCCCTTGGGCGTGGAGGTCCAGGCGACGAGCAGCTTCTGCCCCTGGGGGCCGCTGAACCGGTCGCCCGCGGAGCCCGTGGACTGGTACTTCCAGCCCTCGGGCAGTCTGATGCCGTAGCCCTGTTTGCCCTGGTGGGTGGTGGCCGCGCCTTCGTTGTCACCGGATTTTCCGGCATCGCCCGCCCCGGCCCCGGCGTCGCCGGACGCACTCGCTCCGGAGCCGGGCGCGCTGCCCGGGTTTCCGTCCGTCGCCGTGTCCGACGCCGCTCCGTCGGTACCGGTACCGCTCTCCTGGTCCTGCTCGGTGCCGCCGCTCGCGGTGGCGGTGGCGGTGGTCTTGTCACCGCTTCCGCCCGCGGCCCCGTTCTCGTCGTCACCGCCGAGCGTGAGGGCCAGCACGGTGCCGAGCACGGCGAGGGCCACGACGACGGCAATGATCACCAGCGTCCGGCGCGGCACCACGTCGGTGAGCGGAGCCCGGGGCACGGGCCGGGGCGGCAGGTCCGGCGGCGGCACGACGGGCCAGCCGGAACTCCGGGCGCCCGCGGGCGTGTTCACCGCACCGGGCTGCTCGGGGCCCGCTCCGGCACCGGCGGCACCGGCGCCCTGCCTTCTCGCCGGCGACGAGGCTGCGGCCCCCGGACCATGCGAAGCGGCGGCGGCAGCCGCCCCGGCAGTCCTCGCCACGGCGGTTCCCGAGGCGGCCGAGGCCCCGGCGGACGCGGTGGACGCGGCGGCGTCCGTCGCGGCCCGGTCGGTGCCGGACGGCTTGACGCGGGAGGCAGCCGCGGCGCCGGCCGCACCGGCCCCGACCGCGGCCTTGCGCACGGAGCGCAGCGCCCCGCGCAGCCGCTCCCCGGCTTCCTCGCCCCGCTTGCCCCCGGAGCCCGCCGGACCGCCCCGGCGGGTCCGCTCGTCCGGCTGAGCCGGCAGCGGCACGACCTTGGTGGCGTCGGCCGGTTCGGTCTCGTCCGCCCGGTCCGGGGCGTGGATGACCTTGTTGAGCATCGCGCGTGCGCCCGCGTCGTCGAGCCGCAGGGCGGGGTCCTTGTTGAGCAGCCCGAAGATGACGTCCCGCAGCGGGCCGGCGTTCTTCGGCTCCTCCAGGTTCTCCGTCATCACCGCGGTCAGCGTCGCGATCGCGGAGCCCTTGTCGTAGGGCGGTGAGCCCTCCACCGCCGCGTACAGCAGTCCGCCGAGCGACCACAGGTCGGCGGCGGGTCCCGGCTTGTGGCCGCGGGCGCGCTCCGGGGAGATGTAGGAGGGGGCGCCGACGAGCATGCCGGTGGAGGTGATGGACGGGTCGCCCTCCACCTGGGCGATGCCGAAGTCGGTGAGGACGACCCGGCCGTCCTCGGCGATCAGGACGTTGGACGGCTTCACGTCGCGGTGCAGGATGCCCTCGCGGTGCGCGGAGCGCAGGACGTCGAGGACGGCGAGGCCGACCTCCGCCGCGCGCTTCGGCTCCAGCAGGCCGTCCTCGCGGATGGCCTCGGCGAGCGACTTGCCCTCGACGAGTTCCATCACGATCCACGGCCGGTCGTCCTCCTCGACCACGTCGTAGACCGTCACGGCGCTGTTGTTGCGGATCCGCGCGATCGCCTTCGCCTCGCGCAGCGTGCGCGTGATCAGGCGCCGCTTCTCCTCCTCGTCGATGTTCCCCGGGAACCGCAGCTCCTTGACGGCGACCGTGCGTCCGAGGGTCTCGTCCTCGGCCCGCCACACCGTCCCCATGCCGCCGCGGCCGAGCACGTCTCCCAGCCGGTACCGCCCGGCGAGGAGACGTGCGCTCTTGTCCGTACGGGATGTCCCCGCCCGCTCCGCCTCCGACATGCGTCCCCTCATGCAACCCGCCCTGACAGAGCCTTCATTGTCCCTCACCCGACAAGTGCTCGACGCCCAGGGTGCCTCTGGCGGCGACCGGGCGAGGGGGCCGGTGGAGCGGCGGGGTGACCGTGAGTCACACCCGCCCCGGCAGCCCCTGCCACCTGCCCTAACGCGGCACGATGTCCGGCGCTCCCAGCCGGGCCGCGTCGGCCGTCAGGTCGTCCGGCTGGCGCTGCGACTCCCGCTCGGCCTCGACCCGCTTCTCGTAGTGCTGGATCTCCCGTTCGATCTGGTCCTTGTCCCAGCCGAGCACCGGCGCCATCAGTTCGGCGGCCTCGCGGGCGCTGCGCGTGCCCCGGTCGAAGGTCTCGATGGAGATGCGGGTGCGCCGGGTGAGTACGTCGTCCAGGTGCCGCGCGCCCTCGTGCGAGGCGGCGTAGACGACCTCGGCGCGCAGGTAGTCGTCGGCGGCGTGCAGGGGTTCGCCGAGGGAGGGGTCGGCGGCGATGAGCTCCAGCACCTCCTCCGCCATGGCGCCGTACCGGTTCAGCAGGTGCTCCACGCGTACGACGTGCAGGCCGGTGCGCGCGGCGACCCGCGCCCGCGCGTTCCACAGCGCCCGGTACCCCTCGGCGCCGAGCAGCGGCGTCTCCTCGGTGACGCAGTCGGCGACCCGCAGGTCGAGGCCGTGCACCGCCTCGTCCACGGCGTCCTTGGCCATCACCCGGTACGTCGTGTACTTGCCGCCCGCGACGACGACGAGGCCGGGCACCGGGTGCGCGACGGTGTGCTCGCGGGACAGCTTGCTGGTGGCGTCGGACTCGCCGGCCAGCAGCGGGCGCAGACCGGCGTAGACGCCCTCGACGTCGTCGCGGGTGAGGGGCACGGACAGCACGGAGTTGACGTGTTCCAGCAGGTAGTCGATGTCCGCGCTGGAGGCGGCCGGGTGGGCCTTGTCCAGGTCCCAGTCGGTGTCCGTGGTGCCGATGATCCAGTGCCGGCCCCAGGGGATGACGAACAGCACGGACTTCTCGGTGCGCAGGATCAGGCCGGTGCTGGAGTGGATGCGGTCCTTGGGCACGACCAGGTGGATGCCCTTGGAGGCGCGGACGTGGAACTGGCCGCGCTCGCCGACCATCGACTGGGTGTCGTCGGTCCACACCCCGGTCGCGTTCACGATCTGCTTGGCGCGGATCTCGTACTCCCCGCCCGCCTCGACGTCCTGGACGCGCGCGCCGACCACGCGCTCGCCCTCGCGCAGGAAGGCGGTCACCCGCGCGTGGTTGGCGACCGGGGCGCCGTAGGCCGCCGCCGTGCGCACCAGCGTGGCCACGAAGCGGGCGTCGTCCATCTGGGCGTCGTAGTACTGCAGCGCGCCGACCAGCGCGTCCTTCTTCAACGCGGGCGCCACCCGCAGGGCGTGACCGCGGGTCAGGTGGCGGTGCATCGGCAGGCCCCGGCCGTGGCCGCGGGCCATCGACATGGCGTCGTAGAGCGCGACACCCGAGCCGGCGTACAGCCGTTCCCACCCCTTGTGCTGCAAGGGGTACAGGAACGGCACCGGCTTCACCAGGTGCGGCGCGAGCCGCTCCAGCAGCAGGCCGCGCTCCTTCAGCGCCTCCCGCACGAGCGCGAAGTCGAGCATCTCCAGGTAGCGCAGGCCGCCGTGTATCAGTTTGCTGGACCGGCTGGAGGTGCCCGACGCCCAGTCCCGCGCCTCGACCAGGCCGGTGGACAGGCCGCGTGTCACCGCGTCGAGCGCGGTGCCCGCGCCGACCACACCCGCCCCCACCACCAGTACGTCAAGCTCGCGCTCGGCCATGGCCGCGAGCGACTCGGCGCGCTGCGCCGGCCCCAGGGTCGCTGTCCTCACTGCTGCCTCCCGCTGTCCGTCGCGTCGGCCGCACCCGTCGGGGCGAAGCCCGGTTCCTGGTACCCACCATGCCCAGATTCTGACCGGCCCGCCCGACATCGGCCGCCGCACGGCCCCAGCCTGTGGACAACTTCCCCGCAGCTCACCACCGGGACTCGACACTCACCGAAACTCCGCGGATCAATCCCGCATAACGGTCATATTTACTCCTAGTCTGACGTTGTGCTCGCCCATTCTGTCCACCGGGCTTGCGCACCTGCCCCGCTTCGGTTATTGGGAAGGACGGCCCACGCCATGCCCGCAGATCTCGCCGTCATCGGACTCGGCCCGTACGGCCTGCCCCTGGCCCAGGCCGCCGTCGCCGCGGGCATCCCCACCCTCGGCTACCGCACCGGCCCCGAGGCCGATCCGCTCACCCCCGCCGAGGTGCGCCGGATGCTCGCCACCGGTTTCCGGGCCCCCACCGGACCGGCCGAGCTGGGCCGCGTCCGCACCGCCGTCATCTGCGCCCCGACCCGGCCCGGCGCGGACGGCCGCCTGGACCTCACCCAGGTCGAGGCGGCGGCCCGCACCCTCGCCGCCCACATGCGCCCGCACACCACGGTCATCCTGGAGTCGCCCGTGCAGCCCGGGACGACGGAGGGGTTCCTGCGCCCGGTCCTGGAGCAGGGCTCCGGGCTGCGCGCCGGCCGCGACTTCCACCTCGCCTACTCGCCCAGCCGCGTCGACCCCGGCAACCGCGACTTCACCCCGGCCAACACCCCGAAGGTCATCGGCGGCCTCACTTCCGCCTGCACCGAGTCCGCCGCCACCTTCTACGGCCGCCTCACCGACAAGGTGGTCCGCGCGCGCGGCCCCCGTGAGGCGGAGACGGTCCAGCTCCTGGAGACCAATTTCCGGCACGTCAACATCGCCCTCGCCAACGAGATGGCCGTCCTCTGCGACGACCTCGGTGTCGACCTGTGGGACGTCCTGCGCTGCGCGGAGACCAAGCCGTTCGGCTTCCAGGCCTTCCGCCCCGGGCCCGGCGTCGGCGGCCATTCCGTCCCCCAGGACCTGACCGGCCAGGCCCCCCACAGCCTGCGCATGGTGGAGCTGGCCCAGCAGGTCAACTCCCAGATGCCCCGCTACGTCGTCCAGCGCGCCGCCGCCCTCCTCAACGAGCACGGCAAGTCCGCGCGCGGCGCCCGGGTCCTCCTCCTCGGCGTCACCTACAAGGCCGACCTCGCCGACCAGCAGGCCAGCCCGGCCGAGGAGATCGCCACCCGGCTGATGTCGATGGGCGCCGCGATCAGCTACCACGACCCGCACGTCCCGTCCTGGAACGTCGCCGGCCGCCCCGTCCCCCGCGCCGACTCCCTCTACGAGACCGCCGCCGACGCCGACCTGACGATCCTCCTCCAGCAGCACCGCACGTACGACCTCCAGGGCCTGTCGGTCAAGGCCCAGCTGCTCCTGGACACCCGGGGGGCCACGCCCACGGGGGCGGCGCACCGGTTGTGAGGAGGGGGCGCGGGGGCCTAGGGGGGGCGTGGAGGCGGCCGCTCACGTCCCGTACCTCCACAGGACGCGCCTCCTGTGTCGCCGGACAGGGACATGACCGGCCCGGCACGGCCCGTTTACCCGCTCATCCGCCCCGAAGCCACCGCGAACCCCCGCACACGCGAAGGAGGCCGGTCGCCCCGTCAGGGCGACCGGCCTCCTCGCAGCCGTCGTACGACTGCCGCTACCGCCGGTGCTGCGAGTCCCCCACCGTCACCTCGACGCGCTGGAACTCCTTCAGCTCGCTGTACCCGGTCGTCGACATCGCCCGGCGCAGCGCCCCGAAGAAGTTCATCGAGCCGTCGGGGTTGCGGGACGGTCCGGTGAGGATCTCCTCGATGGTGCCGACCGTGCCGAGGTCGACCTTCTTGCCGCGGGGCAGCTCCTCGTTGACGGCCTCCATGCCCCAGTGGTTGCCCCTGCCCGGCGCGTCGGTCGCGCGGGCCAGCGGCGAGCCCATCATCACGGAGTCGGCGCCGCAGGCGATCGCCTTGGGCAGGTCGCCGGACCAGCCGACGCCGCCGTCGGCGATGACGTGCACGTACCGGCCGCCGGACTCGTCCATGTAGTCCCGGCGGGCCGCCGCCACGTCCGCCACCGCCGTGGCCATGGGCACCTGGATGCCCAGCACGTTGCGCGTGGTGTGGGCGGCGCCGCCGCCGAAGCCGACGAGGACGCCCGCCGCGCCGGTGCGCATCAGGTGCAGGGCCGCGGTGTAGGTGGCGCAGCCGCCGACGATGACCGGGACGTCGAGCTCGTAGATGAACTGCTTCAGGTTCAGCGGCTCGTGCGAGCTGGAGACGTGCTCCGCCGAGACCGTGGTGCCGCGGATGACGAAGATGTCCACGCCCGCGTCCACGACGGCCTTGGAGAACTGGGCGGTGCGCTGCGGGGAGAGCGCGGCGGCGGTGACGACGCCCGAGTCGCGCACCTCCTTGATGCGCTGCCCGATCAGCTCCTCCCTGATGGGAGCCGCGTAGATCTCCTGGAGGCGGCGGGTCGCGTTGTCCGTGTCCAGCTCGGCGATCTCGTCGAGCAGCGGCTGCGGGTCCTCGTACCGGGTCCACAGGCCCTCGAGGTTCAGCACGCCGAGGCCGCCGAGCTCGCCGATGCGGATGGCGGTGGCCGGGGAGACGACCGAGTCCATGGGAGCGGCCAGGAACGGCAGCTCGAAGCGGTAGGCGTCGATCTGCCAGGCGATCGAGACCTCCTTCGGGTCCCGCGTACGGCGGCTGGGGACGACGGCGATGTCGTCGAAGGCGTACGCCCGGCGGCCGCGCTTGCCGCGCCCGATCTCGATCTCAGTCACGTCTGTGGCCTTTCCCTGATGCGTTGCAGCGCCTTCCAGTATCCCCGACGGGCACACCGAGGGCGGCCCCGGATGCTTCCGGGGCCGCCCTGGAAGGCCTTCTGCCTACTTGCTGCGGCTGTAGTTCGGTGCCTCGACCGTCATCTGGATGTCGTGCGGGTGGCTCTCCTTGAGGCCCGCGGAGGTGATCCGCACGAACCGGCCGTTGTCCTGGAGCTGGGGCACGGTCCGGCCGCCGACGTAGAACATCGACTGGCGCAGGCCGCCGACCAGCTGGTGGACGACCGAGGAGAGCGGGCCGCGGTAGGGCACCTGGCCCTCGATGCCCTCGGGGACCAGCTGCTCGTCGGAGGCGACGCCCTCCTGGAAGTAGCGGTCCTTGGAGAACGACTTGCGGTCGCCGCGGGTCTGCATGGCGCCCAGCGAGCCCATGCCGCGGTACGACTTGAACTGCTTGCCGTTGATGAACATCAGCTCGCCCGGGGACTCCTCGCAGCCCGCGAGCAGCGAGCCCAGCATCACCGTGTCGGCGCCCGCGACCAGGGCCTTGGCGATGTCTCCGGAGTACTGGAGGCCGCCGTCGCCGATGACCGGGATGCCGGCCGCCTTGGCGGCGAGCGAGGCCTCGTAGATGGCCGTGACCTGCGGGACGCCGATGCCGGCGACGACGCGGGTGGTGCAGATGGAGCCGGGGCCGACACCGACCTTGATGCCGTCCACGCCGGCGTCGATGAGCGCCTGGGCGCCGTCGCGGGTGGCGATGTTGCCGCCGATGACGTCGACGCCGGAGGAGTTGGACTTGATCTTGGCGACCATGTCGCCGACGAGGCGGGAGTGGCCGTGCGCGGTGTCGACGACGATGAAGTCGACGCCCGCCTCGATCAGCGCCTGGGCGCGCTCGAAGGCGTCACCGGCGACACCGACGGCGGCGCCGACCAGCAGCCGGCCCTCACCGTCCTTGGCGGCGTTGGGGTACTTCTCGGCCTTGACGAAGTCCTTGACCGTGATCAGGCCCTTGAGGACGCCGTGGTCGTCGACCAGCGGCAGCTTCTCGATCTTGTGGCGGCGCAGCAGCTCCATGGCGTCCGCGCCGGAGATGCCGACCTTGCCGGTGACCAGCGGCATCGGCGTCATGACCTCGCGCACCTGCCGGGAGCGGTCGGTCTCGAAGGCCATGTCGCGGTTGGTGACGATGCCGAGCAGCTTCTTGTTGCCGTCGGTGACCGGGACGCCGCTGATGCGGAACTTGGCGCACAGGGCGTCGGCCTCGCCGAGGGTGGCGTCCGGGTGGATGGTGATGGGGTCGGCCACCATGCCCGACTCGGAGCGCTTGACCAGGTCGACCTGGTTGGCCTGGTCCTCGATGGACAGGTTGCGGTGCAGAACGCCGACGCCGCCCTGGCGGGCCATCGCGATCGCCATGCGCGACTCGGTGACCTTGTCCATGGCGGCGGACAGCAGCGGGATGTTGACCCGGACGTTCCTGGAGACGTACGAGGTGGTGTCGATCTCGTCGGGTGCCATGTCCGACGCGCCCGGCAGCAGCAGCACGTCGTCGTAGGTCAGCCCGAGCGTCGCGAATTTTTCGGGCACTCCGTCGACGTTGGCAGTCATGACACCTTCCCCAAATGGCCTTGATCGGTGCGGATGTCCATGCTAACGGGAAGTGGACGTGGCTCATTCCACGATCATGGGCGCCCGTGGTGTTCGTAGCTTCGTACGGAACCGTCATCCCGCCCGTTCACCGGCGCGGGACCGGGGCGGAACCGGGGCCACAGCCGGGTCCGCTACTGCTCCGCCAGTGCCCGCAGCCGGCTCAGCGCCCGGTGCTGCGCGACCCGGACGGCGCCGGGTGACATTCCCAACATCTGACCCGTCTCCTCTGCCGTGAGCCCCACCGCGATGCGCAGCAGGAGCAGCTCCCGCTGGTTCTCGGGCAGGTTGGCCAGCAGTTTCTTGGCCCAGGCGGCGTCGCTGTTGAGCAGCGCGCGCTCCTCCGGGCCCAGTGAGTCGTCCGGCCGCTCGGGCATCTCGTCGGAGGGGACGACCGTCGAGCCGGGGTGCCGCATCGCCGCGCGCTGGAGGTCGGCGACCTTGTGGGCGGCGATGGCGAAGACGAACGCCTCGAACGGGCGTCCGGTGTCCTTGTAGCGCGGCAGCGCGAGCAGCACCGCGACGCAGACCTCCTGGGCGAGGTCCTCGACGAAGTGCCGGGCGTCGCCGGGCAGGCGGGACAGACGCGTGCGGCAATAGCGCAGCGCCAAGGGGTGAACATGGGCGAGCAGGTCGTGCGTGGCCTGCTCGTCCCCGTCGACGGCGCGGTGGACAAGCCCACCGACCGTCCCTTGGTCAGGGGCCGCCTCGTCGTCACGCATCGGTCCATGGTGCCTTGCGGCCGTCCGATCCGTGGCTCCACGCCCGTTGTTGTGCACCGAAGCGTTATGAGCAGGTGCGCCGGAACTCATCCCCTGCGCCCTCCCATCCCGCTCGACCGACTCGTCCCCGAGGAACTCCACACCTCAAGGATGCGTCATCGGCGGCGAAACGAGCAGCGGGCGCCCGGCGGGTCGCCTTGTCACCCCCGCTCACCTCGCGATAAGCGGGAATCACGGCATCCCCGACGGGCCCTTTCGGCCTCCACCGCACGGGGTGCCCTAGCGGACCAGGCCCCACCGGAAGCCGAGCGCCACCGCGTGTGCCCGGTCCGAGGCGCCGAGCTTCTTGAAGAGCCGCCGGGCGTGCGTCTTGACGGTGTCCTCGGAGAGGAAGAGCTCACGGCCGATCTCCGCGTTGGACCGGCCGTGACTCATGCCCTCCAGAACCTGGATCTCCCGCGCGGTGAGCGTGGGCGCGGCGCCCATCTCCGCCGAGCGCAGCCGGCGCGGGGCGAGCCGCCAGGTCGGATCGGCGAGGGCCTGCGTGACCGTGGCGCGCAGCTCGGCGCGCGAGGCGTCCTTGTGCAGGTAGCCGCGGGCACCGGCGGCGACCGCGAGGGCCACGCCGTCCAGGTCCTCGGCGACGGTGAGCATGATGATGCGCGCGCCCGGGTCGGCGGACAGCAGCCGCCGGACGGTCTCGACGCCGCCCAGGCCGGGCATGCGCACGTCCATCAGGATCAGGTCCGAGCGGTCGGCACCCCAGCGGCGGAGGACTTCCTCGCCGTTGGCCGCCGTCGTCACGCGCTCGACACCGGGCACGGTCGCGACCGCGCGGCGGAGTGCCTCTCGGGCAAGCGGGGAGTCGTCGCAGACGAGGACGGAAGTCATGGCCGTCCTCCGCAGCTGATGCGCGTCACGTTGAGCCTCCAGGCTGGTACGAAATCGTCACCTGTGCGGTCGACCGTCCCGGACGCCCGCCCGAGCACTTGTTCCTTCAACCGCCTCCGCACTCTCAACGACGGTCACTCGAAAGAGTTACGGGGCTGTGTGTCGTCTTCAGCACTCTACGTGAGGGGGTGACCACGCAGCAGACATGCGCGGGGGACCCGCCCGGTTTCACCACAACCCGTGCCCCATTTAGCCGCTTTTCTTCCACTTTGTTGGTGTCTGGAGCTAGATTCGCAATGAGTCATATTTTCATCTCCTTAGATCGCAGTTGTACGGTCGCGGACGCTGTATCCCCGGCATCTACCCATATCGGCTACAAGGGGTCACGCAATGGCAGATTTCTCCCGCCTTCCCGGACCGAACGCGGACCTGTGGGACTGGCAGCTTCTGGCTGCGTGCCGCGGGGTGGACAGCTCGCTCTTCTTCCATCCGGAGGGAGAGCGCGGCGCGGCACGGAGTGCTCGCGAGAACTCGGCCAAGGAGGTCTGCATGAGGTGCCCGGTGCGCGCCGAGTGCGCGGCACACGCGCTGGCGGTACGCGAGCCGTACGGCGTGTGGGGCGGACTGACCGAGGACGAGCGCGAGGAGCTCATGGGACGGGCCCGCCACCGTCTGATGGCGACGACGGCGACGGCGTCGGTCGGAGGGGAGGCAGCCGCACATCACTGAAGGAACGTTTTCTCTGTTACGACCCTCCGATACGGGCCCGCACGTGGTACCCCGCCGATACGGGCCCGCACGCGACACCCCGGCCGACACGGAAGCCGCACACGTACTCCGGGCCGCCGCTCAGCGCGCGCCCACGCACTCCGGACCGCCCCTCAGCGCGCGCCCACGCACTCCGGGCCGCCGCTCAGCGCGCCGCCGACTGGGCCGACGCCGCCCGGGCGAGCTCGTCCAGCGTCGCCGTCACCGCCGGCACCTGGGCCAGGTCGGGCAGGGTGAGGGCGACGATCTCCCGCCGCACCGCCGGTTCCAGCGTCACCGTGCGTACGCCCCGGGGCCGTACGGACTCGACGGCGAGCTGGGGCAGGACGGCCACGCCCAGGCCGGCTCCGACCAGGCCGACGACCGCCGGGTAGTCGTCGGTCGCGAAGTCGATGCGGGGGATGAAGCCGGCCCCCTCGCAGACCTCGACCAACTGCCCGCGGCACCGCGGGCAGCCCGCGATCCAGGGGTCATGGGCCAGTTCCCCGATGGCCACGGAACCGTCGGATCCCGTCCGCGCCAGCCGGTGCCGCTCGGGCACCAGGGCCACGAGGCGGTCGGTCAGCAGGGGCCGTACGACGAGGTCGTCCCACTCCTCCGCGCCGGCCGCGCCCTCGTAGCGGAAGGCGAGCGCCACGTCGCAGTCGCCCTCGCGCAGCAGCTCGACCGACTTCGGCGGCTCGGCCTCCTCCAGGAAGACCCGGGTGCCGGGGTGCGCGGCGCGCAGCGCGGCCAGGGCGGTCGGCACGAGGGTGGAGCTGCCGCTGGGGAAGGAGACCAGCCGGACCCGCCCGGCGCGCAGCCCGGCGATCGCGGCGACCTCCTCCTCGGCCGCCGTGAGCCCGGCGAGGATCCCGGCGGCGTGCCGCACCAGCGCCTCACCGGCCTGGGTCAGCCGCATCTCGCGTCCGGTGCGCACGAGCAGGGGCGTGCCGACGGAGGCCTCCAGGGCCTTCATCTGCTGGCTGACGGCGGGCTGGGTGCAGCCCAGCTCGCGCCCCGCGGCGGAGAAGGAACCGGTCGATGCCACGGCGCGCAGCACACGGAGATGACGAGCCTCGATCACACCTTTGAGGATAGGCGACGATAAGCGAATCTTTGATCGGGCACCGAAAAACGCGTCGACGCTTTCATGGCGCGTGTCCTACCGTTCCGCCATGAGCCGTTCCGCCATGAGGCGTACCGCGGTGAGCCGTCCCGCCGTGAGCCGTCCCGCCATGAAGCTGCTGTCCGTCAACCTGGGCCGTGCGAAGACCGTGCCGTACACGGACCACCCCGAGGGCGTCACCGGCATCGACAAGCAGCCGGCCGACGGGGCCGTTCGGGTGACGGCACCCGGGCCGAAGGGCGTCGGGGGGAGCGGGCTGGCCGGGGACGCGGTGTGCGACACGCGTCATCACGGGGGCGACGACCAGGCGGTGTACGCCATGGCGCGCGAGGACCTGGACGACTGGGAACGCGAGCTGGGCCGGCCGCTGCGGAACGGCGCGTTCGGCGAGAACCTCACCCTCACGGGCCTGGACGTGTCCGGAGCCCTGATCGGCGAGCGCTGGCGGCTCGGCCCCGACCTGGTGCTGGAGGTGACCTGCGGCCGTATCCCCTGCCGCACCTTCCAGGGGCATCTGGGTGAGGCGCGGTGGGTGAAGCGGTTCACGGAGAAGGGTGCGCCGGGCGCGTACCTGCGGGTGATCGAGCCGGGTTCGATACGCGCGGGCGACCCGGTCGAGATCGTGCACCGGCCCGGCCACGAGGTGACGGTGGCAATGGAGTTCCGGGCGGTGACGACGGAGCGGGAGCTGCTGCCCCGGCTGCTCGCGGCGGGCGGGGCGCTGCACCCGGAGTCGCTGGCGGCGGCGCGGAAGTACGCGGAGGCGCACGGCGCCTGACGGGACCTCACCGAGCCCGCGCCGGTGCCGTCTTCACCGGCTCTTCACCGGTCGCGGGCCCACCTGGCGAACGAAGCGGACGTGCTCGGTCCGGACCCATAACCTTGCGCCATGACAACGGCATTGATTACGGGATCGACGGCGGGCATCGGCGCCGCGTTCGCGCGGCGGCTGGCGGCCGACGGACACGACCTGGTGCTGGTGGCCCGCGACACCGAGCGGCTGCGCGACCAGGCGACCGAACTGCACGACCGGCACGGCATCGAGGCGGAGGTCCTGACGGCCGACCTGTCGACGGACGCCGGCATCGACGCGGTGGCCGCCCGGCTGGGCGAGCGCCGGCACCCCGTCGACCTGCTGATCAACAACGCCGGATTCGGCAACAAGGGCCGTTTCCTCGACGTCTCCATGGCCGACGAGCTGACCATGCTCAAGGTGCACTGCGAGGCGGTGCTGCGGCTGACCTCGGCGGCGACGGAGGCGATGCGGGGGCGGGGCCGCGGCGGCGTGGTCAACGTGGCCTCGGTCGCGGCCTTCGTCCCGCGCGGCACGTACGGCGCCTCCAAGGCGTGGGTCGTGCAGTTCACCCAGGGCGTGGCGAAGGACCTGGCCGGCAGCGGGGTACGCCTGATGGCCCTGTGCCCCGGCTTCGTGCGCACGGAGTTCCACGAGCGGGCGGGCATGGGCACGGACAACATCCCCGGCTGGATGTGGCTCGACGCCGACAAGGTCGTCGCGGCGGCCCTCGACGACCTTTCCCGCGGCAAGTCCCTGTCGATCCCCGACCCTCGCTACAAGGCCCTGATGGGGGCGGCGAAGCTGGTGCCGCGGGGGATGCTGGGCGGGATCACCTCGCGTACGGGGCGGAAGTACGGGCCGCAGTGACAGGGGGCGGGTCGGGCGCCCCCTTCGCTGAGCAGAGGGGCCGCCGGCCCGTGGCGTTCCGCGGCGGAGCGCCGCCGCCCCAGCCCCACGCCCAGCCCGCGACCACCGCGTCACCGCACGCGGACGAGAACCACCCCGCCCGGCAGCACCCCCAGGCCCCCGCCTGTCCAACCGCCTCGCAGGTACCCGCGAGTGCGTGCGCCGGCGACCACGTGCAACCGCTGCTGCGCAGGCCCGTGGGGACGAGACCCGCTGCCCGCGCTGTGCAAGCCGTCCGACCGTCGTCTCCGGTTCGACCGCCATGGCGCCCAGCGACCACGGGGTCTTCGAAAGCCTCGGCGTCCATGACGAGGTCTGACAGCGCTGCCGGAGCGGGCGGCACGGTGGCCCCGAAGGGGCCCGGCGCCGTGAACGGTCGGCTACCCGGGAGTGGACCGTCACCCGAACGTGTGATCCACCCACGTCCGTGGCCGGCCTCGTGCCCGGGCGACGTAACGTCAGGTGGCTGCGCCCGCAGCGGGCGGGAGGCCGCAGGCCGGCAAGGGAGAGGGTGGCATCGGATGAGCGCGGGCACTGGTGACCGGGGCGGACTGTTCGCCGACGGCGCCGACAGCGGGCGTACGGACAGGGGAAGGCCCGACCGGGGAGCGGTGCCCGGCGGAGGGACGGTGATGTTCTCCGACGCTCCCGGCTGCGGGGGGCCTTCGGCGGCCCCCGCCTCGGCCCGCCCCGGCGCCGGGGCTGCCTCCGTCCCGCGCGCCCGGCCCGCCCCGCGTCCCCGGCCCGGCGGTGTCCCCGCCGGGCACCTGGGCGCGGGGCGATGGGGGAAGGTCGCGCAGCGGATCGTGCCGGACGACCTCCAGCCCGACGCGCTGCGCCTGGAGCTGACCGAACTCGGGGACGCGTTCCGCGCGTACCAGCGGCGCACCGAACCGGACCTCGCCGTCCTCGCCGAACTCCACGACCGCAAGGCCCGCGCCTTCGCCCTGTGGGCCGACGTCACCGGCGACGCGTCCCTGCGGGAGGAAGCGGACCGGGCCGCGACGGCCGCGCGGACCACCCGCGAGATGGACGTCAACCGGCGCGGCATCCCGGTGGACGGGGAGGGGCCGGTCGTCGAGCGGTTGCTGACCCGGGGCCAGGGCGTCCACGCCCGCCGTGTGCTGGAGCACGTCCGGGCCGGCTCCCCGCTCCCCGAGGCCGAGGCGCGGCTCGCGGTGCTCATGCTCACCCTGCGGGCCGCGCGCGCCGGTACCGGGAACGTCACCGGGCAGGACCTCATCGGCTGGCTGCAGGGAGACGCCGAGCGGGTGCTCCAGCAGCTGGTCGACGTCGGCTGGCTGCGGCTGCCGGAGGATGTCTCCGCCGACGACGCGCTGACGTCGCGGCCCGAGGAGCCCACCCAGGTCACGGTCCCCACGCTGCTGCCCACCGAGCCCCGCCCGTTCTCCTTCGGCAAGGTCACCCGGGCGAGGCTCTCGGGGTGGGCGCAGAAGGTGGTGGGCGACCGGAAGCTCAGGAAGAAGAAGGCTGGTGCGGCCACGCGGCTCCTCGCCGTGTACACCGCCGCCCACAGCCGTCCCGACGGGCGTCTCGGAGGCGCCGGCGAGGACGTCGGCCTCGCGCTGGACACGGTCGCCTCGTTCTGCGCCGTACGGCCCGAGGACGTCGCCGAGCACGCCGGAGTGCTGATCGCCGCCGGCTGGCTCGTGGAGGAGGCCGACACCGCCGGAGGGCGGCTGCGGGGGCGGCTCGCCGAACGGGTACTGCCGCTGAGCGGGCTGTTGTGACGGCTCCAGCGGGCTGCTGTGACGGCTCCACGGTGACGCCGGCGTTCGCGGAGACGCGCGGTGCCCGGCACCCCCCGTGGGGGTGCCGGGCACCGTCGGCTCGGTGAGCTCGGTTCAGCTCAGCTCAGCTCAGCGCTGCGCTCAGTGCGAGTGGCCGTGGCCGTGGCCCGCGGCGGCCGGCTCTTCCTCTTCCTTCTTCTCGACGACCAGGGTCTCGGTCGTCAGGAGGAGGGAGGCGATGGAGGCGGCGTTCTCCAGGGCGGAGCGGGTGACCTTCACCGGGTCGATGACGCCGGCCTTGACCAGGTCGCCGTACTCGCCGGTGGCGGCGTTGAAGCCCTGGCCCTTGTCGAGCTCGGCGACCTTGGAGGTGATGACGTAACCCTCCAGGCCGGCGTTCTCGGCGATCCAGCGCAGCGGCTCGACGGCGGCGCGGCGGACGACCGCGACACCCGTGGCCTCGTCGCCGGTCTTGCCGAGGTTGCCCTCGAGGACCTTGACGGCGTGGACCAGCGCGGAGCCACCACCGGAGACGATGCCCTCCTCGACCGCGGCGCGGGTCGCGGAGATGGCGTCCTCCAGACGGTGCTTGCGCTCCTTCAGCTCCACCTCGGTGGCGGCGCCGACCTTGATCACGCACACGCCGCCGGCCAGCTTCGCGAGACGCTCCTGGAGCTTCTCGCGGTCCCAGTCGGAGTCCGTGTTCTCGATCTCGGCCTTGATCTGGTTGATGCGGCCCTCGACCTCGTCGCGCTTGCCGGCACCGTCGACGATCGTGGTGTCGTCCTTGGTGACGGTGATGCGACGGGCGGTGCCGAGCACCTCCAGGCCGACCTGGTCGAGCTTGAGGCCGACCTCCTCGGAGATGACCGTGGCGCCGGTGAGGACGGCCATGTCCTGCAGCATCGCCTTGCGGCGGTCGCCGAAGCCGGGGGCCTTGACGGCCACCGCGTTGAAGGTGCCGCGGATCTTGTTCACGACGAGGGTGGAGAGCGCCTCGCCCTCGAGGTCCTCGGCGATGATCAGCAGCGGCTTGGAGGCACCCGCCTGGATGACCTTCTCCAGCAGCGGCAGCAGGTCCGCGATGGAGGAGATCTTGCCCTGGTTGATGAGGATGTAGGGGTCCTCCAGGACGGCTTCCATGCGCTCCTGGTCCGTCACGAAGTACGGCGACAGGTAGCCCTTGTCGAAGGCCATGCCCTCGGTGAAGTCCAGCTCCAGACCGAAGGTGTTGGACTCCTCGACGGTGATGACACCGTCCTTGCCGACCTTGTCCATCGCCTCGGCAATCAGCTCGCCGACCTGCTGGTCCTGGGCGGACAGCGCGGCCACGGCGGCGATGTCGGACTTCTCCTCGATCGGGCGCGCGGTGGCGAGGAGGTCCTCGGACACGGCGGCGACGGCCGCGTCGATGCCCTTCTTCAGCAGCGCCGGGGAGGCACCGGCGGCGACGTTCCGCAGGCCTTCGCGGACCAGCGCCTGGGCCAGGACGGTGGCGGTGGTGGTGCCGTCACCCGCGATGTCGTTGGTCTTGGTCGCCACCTCCTTCACCAGCTGGGCACCGAGGTTCTCGTACGGGTCCTCGATCTCGACCTCGCGGGCGATCGTGACACCGTCGTTGGTGATGGTCGGGGCGCCGAACTTCTTGTCGATGACGACGTTGCGGCCCTTGGGGCCGATCGTCACCTTCACCGTGTCGGCGAGCTTGTTGACGCCGCGCTCGAGGGCGCGACGGGCGTCCTCGTCGAACTTCAGGATCTTCGCCATGGGAGCGTGAGCCCTCTTCCGGAAATCTTGGGGTTATACGGCGCTGCGCCCCCGGCGCCCGGCTTTTTTATGGTCGCGGGAGCCAGGGGCGCAGCTGGAAAGCAAGGTGCTTCGGGTGAACTACTTCTCGACGATCGCGAGCACGTCGCGGGCCGAGAGGACGAGGTACTCCTCGCCGTTGTACTTCACCTCGGTGCCGCCGTACTTGCTGTAGAGCACGACGTCGCCGACGGTGACGTCGAGCGGAAGACGGTTGCCGTCCTCGAAGCGGCCCGGGCCGACGGCCAGGACGACGCCCTCCTGGGGCTTCTCCTTGGCCGTGTCCGGAATGACCAGGCCCGAAGCCGTGGTCTGCTCGGCGTCGAGCGGCTGGACCACAATGCGGTCCTCGAGCGGCTTGATGGCAACCTTGGAGCTGGTGGTCGTCACGATCCGACCTCCCCCTTCGGAGATCTCACGGGGTTAACTGTCTGAGGTGGCGACCAGGTGGATCCGTCGTCGCGGGTGCCGGACCTGCCCGTCGCGTCATTGGCACTCTCCAGTGGGGAGTGCCAGAGCCGAGACTATGACCGCGATTAGCACTCGGTCAAGCGGAGTGCCAATGTCGGCGGCGCGTCGGGGATCCTGTACCGACCGGCGTCGGTGTCAGAGGTAGTCCTCCAGGCGTCCCACCCGCAGACCCTGCTCCTCGATCTCCCCCAGCAAACGCCCGGTGCGCGCGCTCACGCCCACGCCCGTCGGGTGGTCCGGGGCGACGGACACGATGTCGCCCGGGTGGAGGCGGCGGTCGCCGCGGGTGTAGGTGAGGTCCCCGCCGGCGTTCAGGGTCGCCCGCCACAGGACGACGGCCGTGATGCCGCACTCGGCGGCGGCGCGCAGGGTCGTGGTGTCGTACCTGCCGTAGGGCGGGCGGAAGAGGTGCGGACGGACGCCGAAGCGGGACTTGAGCTTGGTCTGCTGGCCGCAGATCTCGGCGCGCTGGCCGGCGTAGGGCAGGCCGCGCAGGGAACGGTGGTCGAGGGTGTGGTTCTGCAGGCTCGCGCCGACCGAGCGCAGCCGGGCGAAGTGGCCGTACGCGGGTCCGGCGACGGTGTCGGTGAGGAACAGGGTGACCGGGAGCCGTCGTTCACGGACCAGGCCGGCGAAGTGCGGGTCGCGTTCGGCGCTGTCGTCGAAGGTGAGGAAGACGACCGGGTCGGTGGTGCGGACGTGGTCCACGACGGGCGGCAGGGCCTGTCCCCGTCCGTTGCCCCGACCGGCACCTTGCCCGTTGCCCTGCATGCTGCCCGGCCCGTTGCCCTGGATACCGCCGTGGACCCCCGCCCGGGCCTGTTCCGCGACGGGCGGGGGCTGGGCGGGGCCCGCGAACTGTGCGCAGCCGGTGAGCAGGACGGCGGCCAGGGCGGCCCCGGTCGGCCGGAACCGCCCGCACCTCACAGGTAGTCCTCCAGCCGGGCCACCGCGTATCCCTCCGCCGTCACCTTGTCGAGGAACTCGCGGGCCATGTCGCGCATGGTGCCGCCCCAGTCGTCCTCGCCCCGGAAGTGGGTGAGGACGATGTCGCCGGGGTGGATCTCGCGGTCCCACTCGCGGTAGTCCCAGTGGTCGGCGAAGACCTCCGCGTTCCAGATCGGGGCGTACTCGATGCCGCAGGCCTTGGCGGCGCGCAGGGTGTCGCGGTTGTAGTTGCCGTAGGGCGGACGGAAGAGGGTCGGGCGCTCGCCGTAGCGCTCCTCGATCACGTCCTGCATGCCGCAGATCTCGCGCTTCTGGCCGGCGTAGGACAGGCCGGGCAGGTAGGGGTGGTGAAGGGTGTGGTTGTTGAGGGTGACGCCGCGGTCCTGCATCCGCCCGAAGTAGCCGTAGTCCTCCTTCGCCAGGTAGTCGCTGATGAAGGCCGTGTACGGGATCTTCAGCTCGCTCATCATCCGCAGGAACGCCGGGTCCTTCTCGGCGCCGTCGTCGATGGTGAGGAAGACGATCTTCTCCTTGGTGGGGATCGAGGTGAAGACCGGCGGGAGGTTCTCCTGGCCGTCCACCTCGAAGCCCTCGCGCGCCTTGATCTCCGGCTTCTTCTCGGGGGGCGGGGGCGCCGTCAGCGGGACCTTCTTCAGCTTCCAGCGCTCGGCTGCGGCGACCCGGGCCGCCTGGGCCGCGCGCAGTTCGGACGCGTAGGCGTCGAGCGCGCGGGCCGGGGGTGCCTGCAGGGGCTGCCCGCCGGCGGCGCCCCGCCCCTGGGAGGCGTCCTGCGCACAGCCGGAGGACGCGAGGGCGGCGAGGGCGAGGGCGGCGAGGCCGCCGCGCGTCCGGAACCCCGGAGAGGACGTCCGGAACACTCCGCACGCCCGGCTTTTGTCGGTTTGTACGACTGCTCGCATGGTGCCGGATCCTCCCAGCCCCCGGCCGTCGGACCCCGCCCGACACCGCGCCGGAGGCACACCGTCCACCGACTGGCCCACAATGTTCCGGTGAACGACCTCGACGCCCTCCTCGCCCTGCTCACCCCCGAGGGCCGCGCCCTCCTCGACGAGGTGCGCGACACCGACCCCACGCAGGAACTGGCGGTCGCGACCCGGCTGCGGCGCACGCATCCGGCCGGGCTGGTGTCCGCGGCGCTCGGCCAGGCCCGGCTGCGGCAGCGGGCGGTGGCGAAGTTCGGTGCCGAGGACGCCGGGCGGATGTTCTTCACCCCCAACGGGGTCGAGCAGTCGACGCGGGCGAGCGTGGCGGCGTACCGGGCCGGGCGGATGGCGGCGCTGGGCGTGACCTCCGTCGCCGACCTGTGCTGCGGGATCGGCGGCGACGCGATCGCGCTCGCCCGGGCCGGGATCCGGGTGCTGGCCGTGGACCGGGACCCGGCGACCGCGACGGCCGCCCGCGCCAACGCCGAGGCACTGGGGCTGGAGGAGCTGATCGAGGTGCGCGAGGCGGACGTGACCGAGGTGGAGACGCGTGGGTACGACGCCGTGTTCGTCGACCCCGCGCGGCGCGGAGGGCGCGGGCGGATCTTCGACCCGGAGGCGTACTCGCCGCCGCTGTCCTGGGCCGTGGAGGCGGCCCGTACGGCCCCCCGCGCCGCCGCGCTGAAGGTCGCGCCCGGCATCCCGCACGAGGCGGTGCCGGAGGACGCCGAGGCCGAGTGGATCTCCGACGGCGGGGACGTGAAGGAGGCGGTGCTGTGGTTCGGCGGCGCGCGGGGGGCGGTGGCGCCGGGAGCGGGGGCGGTGCGGGCCACGCTGCTGCCGGGGCCGCGCACCCTGCTCGGCACCGGCCTGCCCGACCCGGAGGTCCGCACGCCCGGCCGCTACCTGTACGAGCCGGACGGCGCCGTCATCCGCGCCCACCTCGTCGCCGAGGTCGCCGAACAGGTCGGCGGCGGGCTGCTCGACGCGACCATCGCCTACGTCACCGCGGACGCACTGCTGCCGACGCCGTACGCCACGGCGTACGAGATCACCGACCGGATGCCCTTCAACGTCAAGAAGCTGAAGGCACTGCTGCGGGAGCGCCGGGTCGGCACCCTGACCGTGAAGAAACGGGGCTCGGCGGTCGAGCCGGAGGAACTGCGGCGGAAGGTCAAGCCACAGGGCCCCCACGCGGCCACGGTGTTCATGACCCGGGTCGCGGGGGCACCGACGATGCTGATCGGACACCCGGTGGGCAGGCCCTAACCGCACCGCTCCGCGCGGCGCGTCAGCAGTTCGCGTTCGCGTTCGTTGCGGGCCAGGGAGGCCGCGCGCTCCAACTCCGTGCGGGCCTCGGCCGTACGGCCCAGCCGGAGCAGGAGGTCGCCGCGGACGCTGGGAAGCAGGTGGTAGTCGCGCAGGGCGGGCTCGGCGGCGAGGGCGTCGACGAGGTCGAGTGCCGGGGCGGGACCCTCGGCCATCGACACGGCCACCGCGCGGTTGAGTTCGACGACCGGGGACGGGGCGCGGGCCGCGAGCAGGCCGTAGAGCGCGGCGATGCGGGGCCAGTCGGTCTCCTCGTACGTGTACGCCGTCGCGTGGCAGGCGGCGATCGCTGCCTGGAGCAGGTACGGGCCCGGGCCTTTGGGGCCGGTGGTGGCGTGGGCGCGGTCGAGGGCGGTGACACCGCGGGCGATGAGCATGCGGTTCCAGCGGCGGCGGTTCTGGTCCTCGAGGAGGACCGGTGCGCCGTCGGGTCCGGTGCGGGCGGCAGTACGGGACGCCTGGAACTCCAGCAGGGCCGTCAGTCCGTGGACCTCGGGCTCCTCGGGCATCAGCGCGGAGAGCACGCGGGCCAGGCGCAGGGCGTCCTCGCACAGGGCCGGGCGGAGCCAGTCGTCGCCGGCGGTGGCCGCGTACCCCTCGTTGAAGATCAGGTAGATGACCTCCAGGACCGAGCCGAGACGGGCCGTGCGGTCCGGGCCGCAGGGCACCTCGAAGGCGACGTTCTTCTTGGCCAACGTACGTTTGGCGCGCACGATGCGCTGCGCGACCGTCGCCTCCGGGACGAGGAAGGCGCGAGCGATCTCCGGGGTGGTGAGGCCGCCGAGCAGGCGCAGGGTGAGGGCGATGCGGGCCTCGGCGGACAGCACCGGGTGGCAGGCGGTGAAGACCAGCCGCAGCAGGTCGTCGTCGATGTCGTCCGGGTCGGCGGGCTCCTCGGGCGGCGGGGCCGCGGCGGGCAGGTCCCGGCCGAGCTCCGCCAGCTTGCGGGCGTAGTTCTCGCGGCGCCGGATCAGGTCGACGGCGCGGCGCCGGGCGGTGGCCATGAGCCAGGCGCCCGGGTTGTCGGGCACGCCGTCCCGGGGCCACTGCTCCAAGGCCGCGACCATGGCGTCCTGCGTGAGTTCCTCGGCGATGCCGACGTCCCGGACCAGGCGGGCGACGCCGGCGATGACGCGCGGGGACTCCAGGCGGAAGACCGTCTCGATGGCCTCGGTGGGCTGTGGTTCCACAGCCCACCATGCAACACCCCCGGGCCCGCGAGGCCAAACCGGGCCAGGGCCTGCCCTAGCCCTCCATCAGCTCCCGCACCTCGCAGGTCACCGTCCAGTACTCCTCGTGCACCTTGAGGAAGCGCTTGGTCCACTCGACCGCCTCGGCCTTGTCCTTGGCCTGGAGGAGCGAGTAGCCGCCGATGACCTCCTTGGACTCGGTGAACGGCCCGTCGGTGACGGACAGCTGCCCGCCCTCGTAGTGGACGCGGGTGCCC
The DNA here is from genome assembly GCF_049974565.1 of Streptomyces sp. WG5. Classification (NCBI taxonomy): domain Bacteria; kingdom Bacillati; phylum Actinomycetota; class Actinomycetes; order Kitasatosporales; family Streptomycetaceae; genus Streptomyces; species Streptomyces sp. WG5. Next base: position 240,677 of record NZ_JBNGGC010000010.1, read on the forward strand.
TGGGCGGTCGGGGTCAGCCCGGCGGTGTCGAGCAGCACGCCGGCCTTCGTCATCTCCTCCATCAGCTTCTCCATCCGCTGCATCAGCTCGGGGCTGGGGCCTCCGGACAGGGCGTCGTTCTCCTCGATGCGGATCAGCGACAGGAAGCGCGGCATGGTGACTCCTCGGGTGGTTCGCGGGCCGGGTCCGTCCCGGCCTCTCACCCGTGCGTCGAACGGGTGGGGCGTGGATCGACAGGTGACCCGGGAATTTCGCGGATTTCCTTCGGGGCTTCCCTCAGCGAAGCGATTCCCACAGCTCACCGGCGTCCGGCTCCAGGGCCACCACCCGGTTGACGTCCCAGGGCGCCGGCAGGACGGGCATCGTCACCGTGCGCACGTCGTCGGCCGACAGGTTCCCGAGGCTGCGGCCGAGGCTCATCAGCTCGCCCAGCGAGTCCAGGCGGGTGTCGGTGGTGAGGCTGCCGGTGACCGCGTCGGCGACCTGGTACAGCCGTGCCGGGTCGGTGAGCAGGTCGGTGGCCGACATCTGCTCCAGCAGCGCCTTGACCAGCTTGTGCTGGAGCTCTATGCGGGCGAGGTCGCTGCCGCCCTCCAGTCCGTACCGGGTGCGGGCCAGACCGAGGGCCTCGGTGCCGTCGAGGTGGTGGGTGCCGGCGTCGAGGTGCAGGTGGCTCTTGTCGTCGTCGATGTCCACGTCCGTGGTGACCGTGACCCCGCCGAGCGCGTCGACCAGCTCGGCGAAACCGGAGAAGTCGATCTCGACGTAGTGGTCCATGCGGACGCCGGTCATCGACTCGACGGTCTTGACCGCGCAGACCGGACCGCCCAGCGCGTAGGCGGTGTTGAACATCGCGCCGCTCGCCTCCCGGGACTCACCGCCGGACGGCAGCGGGCAGGACGGGCGGGTGACGAGCGTGTCGCGGGGGATGCTGACGACGGTGGCGGCGGTCCGGCCCGCGTCGAGGTGGACGACCATCGCGGTGTCCGAGCGGGCGCCCTCGCTGTCACCGCCGCCGAGCTCCTGGTTCTCCTCGCCGCTGCGCGAGTCCGAGCCGAGGACCAGGATGTTCAGGGCGCCGGCGGGCACCGGGGCCGCGTCGGACGGGGCGGAGGGGACGGTGACCGGCCTCGCGGGGCGGTCGTCGCCGAGCGCGCCGTCGATGTCGACGCTCCGGATGTTGCCGTTCAGGTGCCAGTAGGCCCACCCCGCCGCGGCGGCCCCGAGCAGCAGGGCACCGGCCAGGGCGAGGCCTGCCGCCTTCAGCCCCTTCGAGCGGCGGCCCGGCCCGCCCAGCCCGTCCCGCGCAGCCATGCGTCCGCCCCCGCCCGTGCCGGCCCCGTTCGCGTCCCCACCCGAATGCCCCATCGTGAGGAACGTACGTCCGAATTACTGGGAACGGACATACGTGGGTCGTCATTCTGCGTAAATTCTCAGACTTCTCAGACTTCTCAGGCAGCGGAAGGCGGCCGGGCTTCGAGGAGAGCGGAAACCGGTCCGGTCGGTTCGGTTCGAGGGGAGCGGGGGCCGGTCCCGGTCGGTCGAGGAGAGCGGGCGGCCGGTCCCGGTCAGACCGCCGCGGGCGCGCCCGTACTGCTGCGCACCTCCAGGCTGGTGGCCAGCTCCACCCGGGTCGCCGCCGCGGAGCCGTCGTCCCGTCCGAGGTCCAGGACCAGCCGGGCCGCCGCCTCGGCCATCTCCATGAGCGGCTGCCGTACGGTCGTCAACGGCGGCCCCACCCAGCGGGCCACCGGCAGGTCGTCGAACCCGACCACGCTCAGGTCCTGCGGGATGCGCAGCCCCAGCTCCCGCGCGGCCTCGTACAGCCCGAGCGCCTGGAGGTCGTTGCCGGCGAAGACGGCGGTCGGGCGGTCGGGGCGGCGCAGCAGTTCCAGGCCCTGCCGGTAGCCGGCCTCGTGGTGGAAGTCTCCGGTCATGATCAGGTCCGGGTCGACGGGCAGCCCCGCCGTCTCCAGGGCGGCCCGGTAGCCGTCGACGCGGGCGCGGCTGCACATCATCCGGACGGGGCCGCTGATCGCGCCGATGCGGGTGTGCCCGAGGTCGATCAGGTGCCGGGTGGCGGCGAGCCCGCCCTGCCAGTTGGTGGCGCCGATGGACGGCACGTCGGCGCCCGGGTCGCCGGCCGGGTCCATCACCACGAACGGGATGGAGCGGCTGGTGAGCAGGGCCCGCTGGGACTCGTCGAGGCCGGACAGGACGAGGATCACTCCGTGCGGGCGGCGGGCGGCGACCTGGTCGGCCCAGGTCCGGCCGGGCGTGAGGCGCCCCGCGCTCTCGGAGAGGACGACGCTGAGCCCCGTGTCCCGGGCCACGTTCTCCACACCCCGGATGACCTCCATCGCCCAGGCGCTCTCCAGTTCGTGGAAGACCAGGTCGATCAGCGGCGAGCGGGTCGCCTCGGCCCGCCGGCGCCGGTAGCCGTGACCGCGCAGCAGCTCCTCCACGCGGGCCCGGGTCGCGGGGGCGACATCGGCACGGCCATTGAGGACCTTCGAAACAGTCGGCGCCGACACACCGGCCTCACGCGCGATCTCGGCGAGGGTCGCGGTCTGCGCGGACCGCCTTTGCGTCCGGGTTTCAGCGGGCTGCGGGGATGTCATGACGGCGATCGTAACCCTGGGGGCCCTCCTGACGTAGCCCCCGAGCAACCAGCACTATCGGAACATTCGCTATACGTTTCGAAACGTTCGACGCCTCAGTCGCCGCGCGTCCGGCTGATCGGCGGCCGGTGCTCGGCGGCCGGCGGCCGGCGGTCGGCGGCCGGCGGTCGGCGGCCGGCGGCCGGCGGCCG